>JAJDOJ010000066.1 GCA_022340215.1 Gammaproteobacteria bacterium | reverse complement strand
TGCGACATGTTGCAATAAATCTTCTAAAACAAGATAGGACCACAAAATTGGGCGTGAAAAATAAGCGCCTGAAAGCGGGTTGGGATGATCTCTACTTGGAGAAGCTGCTCAGCAGTGCCTAAATTTCGTGCGTTTGCCCTGGTCTGGCCATGGAGGCAGTCTACTCGAGCCGCAGTCACGGGACAAGACCTGACCCTTTTCCTTTCTTCTCAGCGGGAGCCGGAGTCCGCTGGTGGTGAGTACTGTCCAGCCAGCGTTAGAATGCGGATACGATAAGAGCTGCAATGAGGAGTGGTTTGATGAACGAGTCTGTGAGCCCAGTGCTTGACGAAGATGGTTTTCTTGAGGATTCCGGTGACTGGAGCGAACCGGTCGCGCGCCGCATGGCGGCGGACCTGGGAGTGAGTGAACTGAACGACGAGCATTTCCGGGTCATCGCGGACATTCGCAAACACTGCCTCGAGCACGGTTCGCTTTGTGCGATGGAGATCATCTGTGACCGCGTCGGCATGGAAAAGAACTGCATCCGAAACCTCTTCGGCGGGCCTGTCGAGGCCTGGAAGATTGCGGGTATGCCGAACCCGGGACTCGAGGTGCTGACCTATATGAAAAACGAGGAATGAGGCGGCCGCGTCGCAGCTGGATCGTTTCCCGGCCTTCGTCCGAATCCCAAGTTTGAGTACGCCATGGCACGGATCGTCCGGCGGCTTGTATGGCTCACACTCTTCCTGGCCCTTCTGTTCGGCGGGCTGTTCGGACTGAAATTCCACCAGGAGCGCCAGATGCAGGCGATGCTCGGTGTCGCGCCACCGCCTGCCACCGTAGCGGTCTCGACGGTGGAGCGGTCAAGCTGGCAGCCATTCCTGCAATCCGTCGGTAGCCTGGTGGCTGCGGCCGGGATACATGTCGCCACCGAAGTGCCTGGCATCGTGGAGTCGATCGCATTCACTTCGGGAAGTCGGGTCAACAAGGGCGATCTGCTGGTACAACTCGACGAACGGGTCGACCGGGCGCAACTCGCCGGACTGATCGCGGAGAGCCGACTGGCGAGGGTGGAATTCGACCGTCTCGCCGAGTTACTGGAAAAGAAATCGATTTCCCGCTCCGACTACGACCAGGCCGAGGCGGCGCTGGACAATGCGCGCGCACAGGTTGAGGCCAAGCGGCAGTTGATCGAGAAGAAAGAGATCGAAGCGCCCTTCTCCGGTGTGCTCGGGATCCGCAGGGTGGATGTCGGACAGTATCTCGCGGAAGGCCAGGAGTTCGTGTCCCTGCAGTTGCTGGATCCGGTTTACCTGGACTTCAGCATCCCCGAGGGAGACCTGCCGCTGATATCCCTCGACCAGTCGGTGCAGGCCACCGTCAAGGCTTGGCCCGGGATGAGCTTCGAGGGACGCGTGACGGCGATCGAGCCCCGTATCCAGGAGACGACGCGTAACGTCCGCGTGCGGGCAACGCTCCCCAATCCGCAGGAGAAATTGCGTCCCGGCATGTTCGCCCGCGTCCGGGTGCTCCTGCCGCGCCAGGACGATGTGCTCACCCTGCCCCGCTCAGCCATTACCTATACCCCCTACGGCGATTCGGTGTTCCTCGTCGAGGGCGACGGCGAGCAGCTCACGGTGCGCCGCATCCAGATCGATACGGGTGAGCAGCGAGAGGGCCGGGTTCGGATCCTGGAGGGATTGTCCGGGGGCGACCGGGTGGTCAGCGCGGGGCAGGTCAAGCTGCGTAACGGGCAGGCGGTCACGATCGACAACAGCGTCGAACTCGAGCCCCGCGACTCCAACCCGTGAAGTTTACCGACATCTTCATCCATCGGCCGGTACTGGCGAGTGTCGTCAGCCTGCTGATCCTCGTGGTGGGCCTGCGTTCCCTGGCCTCACTGGAGGTGCGCCAATACCCCGAGACCCGGGACACCGTGGTCACGGTGACGACGATCTACCCCGGTGCCTCCGCCGACCTGGTGAAGGGGTTCATCACGACACCCCTGCAGCAGGCCATCGCGGAGGCCAACGGCATCGACTACCTCTCGTCGACCAGCACCCAGGGTGTGTCCGTCATCGAGGCGCAGATGGAGCTCAATTACGATCCCAACGCCGCCGTCGCCGAGATCCAGGCCAAGGTCGCAAGCCAGCGCAACGTCCTGCCGGCCGAGGCCGAGGACCCGGTGATCGACTCCACCACGGGTGACCCGACCGCGCTGATGTACATGGCGTTCTACAGCGACACCATGTCGCCGCCGCAGATCACCGACTACCTTTGGCGTGTCGTGCAACCCCGGCTGCAGGCGATCCCGGGTGTGGCCAAGGCGGAGCTGATCGGTAACAAGGTCTTCGCAATGCGCATCTGGCTGAATCCGTTGCGCATGGCCGCGCTCGGCGTGACCGCCGGCGACGTGCGCAACGTCCTTCGGGCGAACAATTATGTCGCCGGCGTCGGGCAGACCAAGGGTGACTATGTGGCGATCGATCTCAGCGCCACCACCGACGTGTCCGATTCGACGGATTTTGAACGTCTGGTGGTGCGCGAGTCGGGCAGTACGCTGGTGCGCATCAGCGACGTAGCGACCACCCAGCTCGGTGCCGAGGACTACGATTCGTCGAGCTGGTACAAGGGCAAGACCGCCATCTTCATCGGCATCGAGTCGGCGCCGGGCGCGAATCCGCTGGAGGTGGCCGCACGCGTGCACGAAGCCATGCCGGACATCCGCAGTCAGTTGCCGGAAGGACTGGCGGCGCACATCCCCTACGATGCCAGCGTTTTCATCAACGACTCGATCGAGGAGGTGTTCCGCACCCTGGCCGAGGCGGTGTTGATCGTACTGGCGGTTATCTTTCTCTCGCTGGGCTCGCTGCGCGCCGCGCTGGTACCGGCGGTGGCGGTGCCGCTATCCCTGATCGGCGCTGGCACCCTGATGCTGCTGCTGGGCTACTCGATCAATCTGCTGACCCTGCTGGCCATGGTGCTGGCCATCGGCCTGGTGGTGGACGATGCGATCGTGGTGATCGAGAACGTGCACCGCCACATCCAGGAGGGTCAGACACGCACCGAAGCGGCGATTCGGGGCGCCCGCGAGCTGGCAATGCCGATCGTGGCGATGACCACCACACTGGTGGCGGTCTACGCGCCGATCGGGTTCATGGGGGGGCTGGTCGGCACACTGTTCACCGAGTTTGCCTTTACCCTGGCGGGGGCGGTCCTGGTCTCCGGCGTGGTGGCGCTCACCCTGTCGCCCATGTTGTCCGCGCACGTCCTCAAGGCCGCTGACGAACCGGGACGGTTCGAGCACGCCGTCGACCGGTTCTTCTCCAGGCTGGCCACCGGATACCGCAGGCTCCTCGGCATGTCACTCGACACCATCCCGGTCACGATCACCTTCGCGCTGGTCGTGCTCGTAAGCATCTGGTTCATGTTCACCATGAGCAAGCGCGAGCTCGCCCCCACCGAAGATCAGAGCATCCTGTTCTTCCAGGCCCGCGCGCCCCAGACCGCGACCATCGACTACGACGAGGCTTACGGGCGCCGGATCGTCGAACTGTTCGAGACCGTTCCCGAGTACCACGAGGGGTTCTTCCTGCTGGGCTTCGGCGGCGATCCCAGCGTCGTCTTCGGTGGTTTCAAGATGCTCCCGCCCTCGCAAAGGGCGCGTTCGCAGTCCGAGGTCCAGCCGGAGGTCCAGGGCAAACTCGCCACCGTGGCGGGTTTCCAGACCGCGGTTTTCCCGCGCCCCAGCCTGCCGGGCGCCGGCCGCGGACTGCCCCTGCAGTTCGTGATCAACAGCGATGCGGACTATCGCCGTCTGGACGAGGTGGCCGACGAGATCGTAGGCAGAGGCATGGCGAGCGGATTGTTCATGTTTCTGCGCAAGTCCATCGAGTTCGATCGTCCGCGCACCCGCATCGTCATCGACCGGGACCTGGCCGGCGATCTGGGTATCGACATGGGTCAGATCGGCGGGGATCTTGCCACCCTGCTGGGCGGGAGTTATGTCAACCGCTTCAGCCTGGAAGGCCGCAGCTACAAGGTCATACCCCAGGTGGAACAGCGGTTTCGCCTGAACCACGAACAGCTGGACGATTACTATATCCGTACGGACTCGGACGAGCTGGTCCCGTTGTCGACGATCGTGTCCTTCGAGAAAACCGTCGAACCGGGCAAACGGACCCAGTTTCAGCAGCTCAATTCCGTCACCGTCGAGGGCATCATGGCCCCCGGCGTGACCCAGGGCGACGCCATCGATTTTCTCGAGGCGCAGGCCGCGGAGGTGTTCCCGCGGGGCTTTACCTACGATTTCGCCGGAGAGTCGCGCCAGTTTGCGCGACAGGGCAGCGCGCTGGTGGTGACCTTCTTCCTGTCGGTGCTGGTGATCTACCTGGTGCTGGCCGGCCAATTCGAGAGCTGGCGGGATCCCGTGATCATCCTGGTATCGGTGCCCATGTCCATTGCCGGCGCCCTCGCCTTCCTGATGATCGGCTTCGCGACCATCAACATCTATACCCAGGTCGGGCTGATCACGCTGATCGGCCTGATCGCCAAGAACGGGATCCTCATCGTCGAGTTCGCCAACCAGCTTCAGATTCGCGAAGGACTGGACAAGCGGGAGGCCGTGGAGCGGGCGGCATCCATTCGCCTGCGTCCGATCCTGATGACCACCGCAGCGATGGTCCTGGCCATGGCGCCGTTGCTGACGGCTTACGGACCGGGTGCTGTGAGCCGGTTCGACATCGGTCTGGTGATCGCCTCGGGTTTGGGGATCGGCACGCTGTTCACCCTGTTCGTGGTCCCGGCGTTCTACCTCCTGCTCGCCCGCACCCATGTGCAACCCGGTTCGGACATGCAGGCGGCGGATCTGCGATGAGCTGCTAACCTTCTAGGAATCGACGACAATCAATCGGCCACCAACCCCTCGGGAGAATTCGCTATGAGATGCAAACTGACGACATTGCTGTTTCTGGCGATGAGTTTGCCGTCGCCCTTGTTTGCCGACGCCATGACCTGCGGGCAGTCGCTGGTGCAGCAGGGTGACACCGAATACCAGGTCGAGCAGAAGTGCGGAAAGCCGACGAGCAGGGAGATGAATCGCTGGATCTATGATCGCAGTTCGGAGCAGTTTGTCTACGAGCTCACGTTCGAGGCGGGGCAAGTGACCCACATCGTTTCGCGGTCGCGCGAGTAAGTCTCCGAGCCCGCCATGCCGGAATGCGACTGCCTACCGCGGTCGCACCGGATGAGCCATACGCCAAGCGCCGCCACGGGGAGCGCCTCACCAGGTGACCACGGGAAATCACCGCGACGTTCCGTCACCGCCAAGGCGCGATGAACGCGCCGAATCGTTGCCAGGGGGAAGTCCCAAACCTGCGACCGAGAATCCGGAGGCTCCGTCGAAGCTGAAGCAGATCCTTCAAGGCACTTCCTACCGACAGGCCGACGACGACGTCGAGTTCCTTCATCGCGACGAGAATCGGGGAATTCGACTGCAGCTCGAATACCTCAAGCCGGAGTTGACGCTGCAGGCTCACGGTGTCGGGTATACCATCGTGGTGTTCGGAAGTTCACGCATCGTCGAGCCTCGCGCCGCGCAGGCAGAGGTCGATGCGCTGCAGGCGGCGCTCGAAGCGGATCCAGGCAACCGGGAGCAGCGTCGTCGCCTGAGAATCGCCAAGAGTCTGCGGGACAAGTGCCGCTACTACGATATGGCACGGGAGTTCGGGAGACTCGTGGCGGAATCCGGCGGCGGACCGCGCGACTGCCGCCTGGTGGTGATGACCGGGGGCGGTCCCGGAACCATGGAGGCAGCCAACCGCGGTGCCAGTGATGCCGGGGCGGCGAGCGTCGGACTCAACATCCACCTTCCGCATCAACAGTTTCCGAACCCATATATCACACCGGAACTCTGCTTCCGATTCCGGTACTTCGCGTTGCGGAAACTACACTTCCTCATGCGCGCCCGGGCCCTGGTCGCCTTTCCGGGCGGTTTCGGTACCTTCGACGAACTGTTCGGCACCCTGACGTTGGTACAGACCGGCAAGATCGCCCCCGTTCCCATCGTTCTGGTCGGGGCAAGTTACTGGCGCAGGGCGTTCGATGTCGATTTCCTCTGCGACGAAGGCGTCATCGATGAAGAGGACCGGGACCTGTTCTGGTATGCCGAATCCGCCCAGGAGATCTGGCAAGGAATCCTGCGCTGGTATGAAAAAGCCGGGAGTTCAATCTTCGCTCCCGGGTGTCCGATTGACGGGGAATAAGTACTCCTGGACTCACGACACCCTGCCGCCCCGTCCTCATAGCTCCCGCAGGAATCCCGGCGCATAGCGCTTCAGTCGTGATTGTTCGCTCTCGCTATCTGGTTCGACGCCGTATACGGGGCAGTCGAAGCAGCGCTGGCAACAACTGGCCCTATCCATCGTAACTACCTGCCGTGTTCGCCTGCCTTGGCGGCGGGGCCGCTCATCTCCGCTCTGCGACCTCTTGTCCCCGTCGTCTACCAAACCTTTCCGTCTGTCCGTCAAGTGGCTGATGACGCACTGATCCCGCGGTACATTTCTCCCCGTGATGT
>JAJDOJ010000065.1 GCA_022340215.1 Gammaproteobacteria bacterium | reverse complement strand
CGCTACGGACTCGGAAAGGGCCGCCCGACGGCGGTTTCATTCTGCCTGTGCCTCAGGAAACGCCCTCGCGGCGCGCGCGTCATTACTTGACTGGGCCGCAATCCACTGGCCGGATGCCCCGCCCGCAGGGCTTTCCGCCGTCGCGACGCGTATACCCGATCCGGCGTGCCGCGGGGCACTGGTCGCCCTCGACCGTGCGGTCTATGGCACCGGCGGCAGTTCCTGGACCGGTGAGCTCCTGCAACGGTGTCTGGACCGCCTGCCGCCGCCGGCCCCACGTGGGAAGAGGGCGGGACCGTTGCCCGAACTCTATCCACGCGGGGACGCGCTTCCGGGAGCCTCAACGTGAGAGCAGGTCCCGGTTGGGAACGGGACTCAGGGGTTTCGGCAACAATCCGATGTCCCCGGGAAGGAGGTTGAGTCGGCTTGCCTGACATCCCATCCTTGAGCCCGCCGAATCGTAGGGCGCTCCTTCCATGATCCAGCGCAGGATCTCCGCACGGTGGTTGGCGTCACCCGAGTCACCCAGGTTCGCAAATCCGTTCACCGTACCGTTCCAGTGGTGGAATCCGGCGGGTTTCAGCAAGACCAGGCTCGCGGCGGGATCGTCGCAGTTGACCCGGGTCATGAAGTGCGAGAACGCATAGTCCTTCCAGATCGCCTCATTTTCGCCTTCGGGGAGCTGAAAATCGCGCAGCACGAAGATGCCGTCCGCCCGGCTCACGACATTGCCGTTGCTGTGACATTGGATGCAGGACAGGGGTGTCGAGGACCGCGTCGAGGGAAAGCCGGTCGTGAGCAGCGGGTAGATGTCTTCGACGAAATTCAGCGGCTCCAGATCGCTGTTGCTCCACAACTGACCCGTTACGGACTCGGCGGGGTCGCCCGCGTGCTTGTTCCTCACCAACAGGCGAACGTGATAGGGGCTGCTGCTGCCTTCGGACTTGATGTCCGAGGAGGCAGACGGATCGAGGTCGAAGGTCGCCAGCGACTTGTCAGCGGAATTGATCGTGGGTATGGCGCCCGGGGCACTCTGGATACTCCAGGAGAAGGTCTCGCCGAAGTAGCTGGGCCTTGCGTTCAGCCTGACCCTGCCGCTGTCCTTTACATCAGCGAACGAGTAGCCGAAGGAATTGGAAAAGCGCAACCCCGCGATCCGCAACACCGGGCGTCCCGGCCGGCGAAGGTCGCCAAAGTCGTACTTCGCCTCACTCGAGAGGACGTCCGCGGGCGGGTTCTTGTGCGCCGTCCCGCCGAACAGCTGCTCGTCGAGGATCTTCGGCTGGTCGCTGCGCCAGAAGCGCTCGTAGGTGCGCAGCGCCAGCGGCATGATGCCCTGATCGTAGACCAGCGACTCGATCTCGTCCTTGTAGCCCTTGAAGGCGGAGAAGGTCGCGAACTCCAGCGACTGCTCCAGCGCCTCGCCCTGGAACACGACGTGACCGCTGTTGTTGTAGGTCCCCCGCTGGCTGTGGCAGGCGCGGCAGCTCGGTGCGACGACGTTGAGATAGAGCGCGCTCTTGTCGCCGTCGGCACCCGCGTTCTTCCATCCGGACGGGACGAAGGCCCCGTTGAAGGCGGGCTCGGGCATCCCCTCGCCGCCGTACCAGCCCTTGACCAGCGTCCGCGTCGTGCTGGTGGGGTTGGTCTGGAGGATGGTCGCATTCATGGCCTTGAAGGTGCTTTCCTGCATGACACGCGTCAGGGAGGGGTGGAACTCGTAGGTGTCCAGGTCCCACGGAATCCACTTCGCCCCGGTGTCGCCACGGTCCTGGTAGGTCGCGACCGAGCCGTGGAATCCGCCCGACTTCGGTTTGCCGCCGTGGCAGACATTGCACAGGCCCGGGACGAACTTCTCGCCCCGCCCGTCGAGATCTGCGCTCGTCACTCGGGTACCGGCGGCGTTGAAGACATAGAAGGTGGTGAACCTCGGCTTGTCGGTCATCTCCAGGCCGCTGTCCTTGTTCAGGGGGTAGCCATACTCCATGGCGACCGTCGCGATCAGGTTGGTCCCGGCGATGGCGTCCGCCACGCTCGGATAGTTCTGCACGAAGGAGGCGATGCGGTCGCCGGATTGCTTCACGAACATGCTCCTGCCGAAATTCAGGTCGGCCGCGTTCAGATACACCGCGTGGGAATCGGCGTTGGCGTTCTCGCTGCCGTCGAAACCGTTCTCTGTCTTCCAGTCGGCCAGCGTGGTCTTGCGGTCCAGCGGATCGATGACCTTGTAGTAGGCCGAGGCATGGCTCTCGCTGCCGCGAAACACCGTGTCCGAGGAGTGGATGGGGAGGCTCAGGAACTTGTTCGCGTCCGGGGGCGTCAGCGAGACGAGCAGGTGGTCGACGTTCGGTCCGCTGGCGCCGTCGGTGGTCAGCCGGATCACGTTGGTGCCGCTTTCCAGTTTCACGAAGAACTGCACGGTCTGCCAGTTCTCCCAGCGTTGCGTGAAGGGAAACGAGACGTCGGAACTGACCGGGACGCTGTTGGCCAGGATATCCATCGGGCGGGACTGGTCCACACCCAGGGCGTAACGGAACTCGAGCTGATACAGGCCGCGCATCGGCGTGTCGACGGTCCATTCGATATTCCCCTCCTCGAGGAAATCGACGAATCCCGTGCCGGTATAGCCTTCGTGGTTGGCGGCGACCTCTATCGAACCGTTATGGACCGCCTCCTCCGCCTCGAGCAGCCTGACCACGCTGCCCGTGGAGGGCCCCGTTACCGCCGAGAGGGTCCCGTCGATGGGGACGACGCCCGGGTGGGGTTCGAGGGGTTCAATCCCGGCGAGTGTCGCCGCCAGGGTCGGTGCCTGGGCCATCGTCAGGGAGAGCAGACAGATCGAGACCCGTCGTTGTGCCTTGCCCGTCCCGCATGATCGAGTCGTATCCATGTTTCCTCCCGCAGCCGTGGTAGTTTGCGACGATCTAACCCAATCTATTGCGGGTGCTCAGCGATTTCCGTGAGAAAACGGCGCGGCGAAGTGAGAAATTTTTCACGCCCGCCGCGTACCGGTGTCGTCGTGAGGTCCATCCTGCCAGGCCCCGAACCTTCGGGGAAACGGACGCGCTATACTTCGGGAACACATTTTAAACTTATACATCTGGATCCCCTGAAGCGCACATGTCGGCCTACCCGGAGATTATCGGCAAGTACCGGATCGTGTCGGTGCTGGGGCAGGGCGCCATGGGGACG
>JAJDOJ010000064.1 GCA_022340215.1 Gammaproteobacteria bacterium | reverse complement strand
CGCGTTTCCAGCCCTGGAAGCGGGGGGAGCCTTTCGATCCCGCGGCGCTCGAGGCCGATATGCTCCGCTTGCGTAAGTTCTACTTCGATCGCGGATTCCTATCCGCCACGGCCAGCGTGGAGTCCGTTACCCAAGACCCCGAGTCTCAGGCGTACACCATCGTCATCAAGATCGACCAGGGACCGGTCACGCAGGTGCGATCGGTCGAAATTGCCGGGGAGTTCCCTCCCGAGCTGCCTTCGGAGAAGAAACTCCTCGGCCTGCTGGAACTGCAGCCCGGAGATCGGTTGACCCTGGAAGCGTTCGACAGCAGCGTCGCCAGACTGAGCCTGCGGATGCAGAACGCCGGTTATGCACGCGCCAGGATCGTACCTGAAACGACGGTCAATCCCGATACCCACGAGGCCGACGTCATCTTTTCCCTGGATCCGGGCGATCCGACCCCGTTCGGCGAGATCACCATTACCGGAGAGAAGCAGGTGCCCGAACCTGTGATCCGCCGGCAGTTGAAGATCAAGGAGCGTGAGCTCTACAGTGCCCGCGACCTGATCGAATCCCAGGGACGTATCTACGACCTGGGGATGTTTCGTGCCGTGACACCGCGTCAGCTCAACATGGACGAGACCGGCACCCCCCTGAACGTGGATTTCGAGGTCACCGAACGCAAGCCGCGTACCGTCAGGGTCGGAATCGGGGCGAGTTCCGTGGAAAGCATGCGTTACGAGATCGAGTGGGTGCAACGCAATTTCCGACAACAGGCACAGAGGCTGTCGTTCCTCGGGCGCGTGACCGGAATCTCCCAGACGGTCGAGGCGAAACTGTTCGATCCCTACGTGTTCGGGCCGGACACCACGATGTCCTGGAAGCTCTTCGCACTGAACTACAAGCAGTTACAGACCGACCCATTCGGCCTCCTCAACTCGATATTCGACATCGTCGATCCCTTTCCCGCCTACAACCTGTTGACCGCGGGTGGCGAGTGGCAGATCGAGCACGAATTCACACACAGAGTGGCCGGTGCGGCGGGCCTAGAGCTCACCTCGAACACCTTCTACGATGTCGATCTCGCCGCCTCCCAGGAGGCCCTGGAGGGCGTGGAGGATAATAAACTGTTCATCGAGTACGCCTCGGGTCGGTGGGACAACCGTGACAACCGGATCAACACGCGGCGAGGGTGGTTCCTGGGAGGACAAATCGACCATTCGAATACCGCACTGATATCGGATGCCAGCTTCGTCAAGCCCACGGTGGAGGGACGGTACTTCCATCCGGTGTCCCGCAGGATCGTCCTTGCGACGCGGCTCAGGCTCGGCGGGATCGAACCCTACGGCGGGACTACGGTCATCCCAAGCAATGTTCGATATTTCGCGGGTGGACCGGGAAGCGTGCGGGGTTACGCCCTGAACCGCCTCGGTCCGCTGGACGAGGACGGCAGTCCGCTCGGGGGAAACAGCCTGCTTGAGGGCAGCCTGGAGTTACGGTTTCCGATTTTCGGGCCGGTGGGTGGGACCGTATTCGTCGACTATGGGAACGTGTTCTCACCCTCGTTCCATTACCCGCTGGACCAGTTGAAGTTCAGCGTGGGGGGCGGACTGTCGTACCGGACGCCCATCGGTCCGCTGCGATTCGAACTGGCCTACGCGATCGATCCCGCATCGGACGATCTGAGGAGCCCGTTTCTGTTCAGTATCGGTCAGTCTTTTTAGCGTGAAAAAACACCGGCTTCGGGCCAAACAAACCCACCGCGGTGAAAAACACGAAAAACGACTGGATTCGGATCCCGATTGCCTGATTTCGTCGGCCAAGCGCTACCCTAGCGCCTATAGTTTCAAAAATCCGTGCAGTGGGATCGGCTGGCAAGGTGATTTTTCATCTTCTGGGGTGGATGGTCAATATCCATGAAAGTTAGAGTGTAGGACGCAGTGAATTCGCGAACTGCATCGTTCTTAACGACATCCTACGGGCCGATGCCTGATGCAAACGGACCGGGTGACGAGCGCCTCGCCGCCACGCCCATGCATGAATGGTCCAGATCGATCCTCCTTTTCCTGCTCGGTCTTTCGATGGGACTGGGTGCCGCGGATGGTCGACGGATACCGGATGCGCCCAACGCCGTCCACATCAGGCAGATCGCCAGGGCATTGGCGGATGGCCCGCCGTCGCTGCGCAGGGAATTCGCCCTGTTGGCGATCACGGAGATGATCGAGGTTTACGAAAACGAGGCGGAACTCGCCAGGCGCGAGCGCCAACCGGGAGCCGCGCGACGGGACGCACGGCGATGGGCCCTCGCCGTGCGACGACAGGCCGCCGAGCTGGCAGGGATTGTGGTCGGTATAACGGAATCGACCTCGGTCCAGGTCGGGATGACGCCCTATGACCGGGTGTTCGTTGTCGTGGACGGGCGACTGGTGATCCTGACCAATCCCCGGATGGACGAACAGATCATCTTCGAGCAGCACGTTGCGAGCCGGTTCTGTGAACGTAACGTCTGCGAAGACCTGCCGGGGATCACGAGGCAGGCGGAGTCGGCCGATGTCCCCCCATCGATCGTCCCAAGATGGAGCTTCAGTGACCAGGCAGGGCCGGTATGCAACGCCGAGGACGGCCTCGAGATCCAGTTCGCGAGTGTCGCCGACCTGTGGTGGAAACGCCCGGCCTGCGCAGCGGTTTCGGGTGAACTGCTTACCCTTGCCGAACAGATTGCACTCGAGCGGGGCAACGGTACCCCGCTCGACTGGAACGTCATGGTCATCCAGCCACAGGCCGGCAGCGACCTCCACCGGGTCGTGCTGAATGAACGGGGAGACTATCTGCTGCTTCGGCTCCCTGCCCTGTCAGCCGTGCCGGAATTCTTCCGTCTGGCCCTGCCGTGGCTCATCGCCAGGACGGAGGGAGTGCGTTCCCGCCTGGTCGTTGTGAACGGGGAGCGGGTACTCGCTCCCCTCAGTCATCCCGTGGATTGAGCCGGGGTTCGTGGTCTATTCGAACGCCATGCCGGGTTTGATGCCCAGCGATTTGAGGATCTTGGCGAGCGGACAGAAGGTGGAGATTCCCGCCTGGAGGCAGTTGAAGCCGATGAAAGCCGTGAACCACAGCCAGTAGGGGCTGTGGAGCTGACTGAGCACGAGGCTCAACAGAATGAAGACGCCGGCGATCGAGACGACGAGTCGATCAATGTTCACGGGGATTCCTCCTGCCTGGGTGGCGATTCAGGCCCTGTTCGATTCCATTCGTTTCGTTCCGGTCGGGCCGGGAAAACCGGAAACGCATCGCTTTCCGGACCGTGGCAATGCTGACACCGCCCGGTCGACGTCGAAAAACAGGATGCGTTGATTACCGTCAGCAGCCCTCCCCGATCCGGAGTCCCGCAGGTGGACCGCCCGTCTCGAGCCCGAGACCCGACGGATCGGCAGAGCGCTCGGCCTCAACCGGCTGCAGCGGGGGGACGTATCCCGCCAACCCTACGGACAGCGGTTTCAGCATTGGATTCCCTCGACGATTGTCATCGGTCCAGACGTTTGAGCAGGGCGGGATCGTACTGGGTCTCGTATTGCGTCCAGGTACTGAGCTGACCCGCCTCGACGGTGACGTGGCGCAGCACGTAGCCACCGAACAGCACGAGTATCGGTGCCATGAATACCAGGACCCGGCCGCCGCGCATCTCCCAGGTCTCCAGGACCGCCGGGATCAGCAATCCGACGGTCACGAACAGGATCCAGAAGACGAAGGTATAGGGACCGCCGAGCACCAGCGATGTGGCATCGAGCTGGGCCTCGCTGCCGGTGCCGAGATTGATCAGCAGCAGGAACACGAGCGTCAGTTCGACGCCGATCAGCGCCAGGTCGATCCGGGTGAACAGATGTTTCTCCGCCGCCTCGCGTGCGGCCAGCAGTACCAGCGCGGCCGCCGTGGAGAGTCCCGATACCAGGAACAGCGGTCCGAGCACGCCGGTATTCCAGAACGGCCTTGCGCTGAAGGCACTCAGCAGGATGCCGGTATAGATCCCGAGCGCTACCGCGAAGGGGATGCTCACGAACGCGATCTGTCGGCGAAACCGTTCGCTCAGATCCAGCACAGCGGAGACCAACGGCAGCTTCTCGGCGTAGCCGGCCAGCCCCGGATACCCCACCCGCATCGTCGACAGGATCTGCAGGATCGAGATCGGGTAGATCGCCACCAGGATCCACGCACCCCAGGACATGGGCGAGGTGACCTCGAAGGTGGTATAGAAACGGAACACGTAGAGCTTGTGCTCCAGGTCCAGAAACAGCGTGGTCATGCCCAGTGACAGCACGATGGGTGCGAGCAGCGCGAGGCGGTTGGTCGCGAACGGGGCCTCCTCGTCCTTGCGCATCAGCACCATCAGGGCGGCGAAGCACATGATTCCCGCGGTGAGTCCGCCGAGGAACAGGTAGGCCGAAACCTCCCAGGTCCAGACACCCAGGGTGGGGTCGATCTTGTCGTTGTGCCGTGCGGTCGCCAGGACAACTTCTTGCATCGGTTCGCCTCTCTGTGGGTCTTCTACAATGCCGTTAAAATTCGTTCAATATCAGCATATTGCTGACGTTTATTCAGGTCAAATAGTAAACGTTGGGCTGGTTACCGGTCTCGGGCATCAGCGTCTTGTAATTCCGGGTCTTCAGCAGCGTACTCACGACACTGCCGGGATCGTCGAGCAGCCCGAAGTGCATGCAGTGCGTCGGACAGGTCGAGACGCAGGCCGGATCCAGCCCTTTCTCGACGCGATGATGGCAGAAGGTGCACTTGTCGATGTAACCTTCGGGGTGCATGATCAGCCGTGCGTCATAGGGGCAGGCCGCGATGCAGGCCTTGCAGCCCGTGCACTTGTTGGCGTCCACCAGCACGATGTTGGTGTCCTGCCAGTAGTGACTCGCTCCCGTCGGACAGAGATAGACACAGGTGGCGTGCGAACAGTGGTTGCAGCGTTCCGAACGAAACTCCGTACTCAGGTCTGGATAGGTCCCGGAAGTCGCCTCCACCACCCAGTCCCGGTTGAGTCCGGCCGGGACGTTGTTCTCGGTCTTGCAGGCCACGACACAGTCGCCGCAGCCGATGCAGGTGCGGGTGTCGATGACCATGGCGTATCGCATCATCGGTTCAGGTTTCCTGGAGGAGCAGCAAGGCGATCAGGATAAGTGCTGTCTTTCTGAGGGACATCACGCGATTCCTCGAAGCTTGAAGACGATTGGCAAGTAGCGGCCATACCGGCCACGGGGCGTCAGTCTACCACGGAGGCGGTGGCACATTACTACGGGTCAAACGGAAGCCCGGCAGGTATGACAATAAGTATTGTTCTGTACTACCACACTCCCTCCGCCGATCATTGCACCCGGCGTTCGAATCCAAGCACAATCCGTAGCCTGGATGACCCCGAGAAGTCAGTATGACCTGCGGGGGAACGATAACGACTGCCGGTGAAAGGTTTTGGAAATGGCAACGCAGCGACCAGTCCCGGGTCCGGACCTTCGGCCCCTGGCAGAGGGAATCGACCCCGACGAGAGCGAAGTACTGTACGAGTCGGCCGGCCGGATATTGATCACCGGGCCGGCAGAGGCCTGTGCCGCGGCTGCGATCCGGCTCTCACCGCGTCTGGACGTCCTCGTGCTCTCGCCCGGGTCCCCGCCAGACGGTGTCCCGCCTGACCTCCCCTGGCGTCGGGGGCGCCTGGCGTCCCTGGACGGATACCTTGGCCACTTCTGGGCGGTTGCCGAGTGCAAGAACGGGACCATACCCCTGGAACCGGCGCGGACGGATCCCGGCGGGCATTTCGACCTCGTCCTGGATCTGGGGGCGTCGCCTGCAATCGATCGCCGGATCGCGCCGTTGGGTTACTTCGCGCCACAGGGTGATTCCGGGGCGTTGAGGCGGGCGCTGGATACGCTGCCACGATTGACTGGACGCCTCGCTAAACCCCGTTACTTCGAATATCGCGAGTCCTTCTGTGTACACAGCCGCCAGGGGCAGACGGGTTGCTCGCGCTGCATCGAGACCTGCCCCGCCAGTGCGATCGACTCGGACTCCGAGGCAATCCATTTTGATCCCCACCTGTGCCAGGGTTGCGGGACCTGCACCCTGGTCTGCCCCACCGGTGCCGTTCGCTACCGGCAGCCGAGCGCGGATGATCTGCAGGAAAAGCTGTGGCAACGGGTTCGGACGGGCGACACGCACCGCCCTCCCGCGCTCATCCTCTGCGAACCCGGTTCCGAGACGGCGGTGCGCGCCGCAGCCGGGCAGTCCGGCGAAAGGCACACCGTGGTCGGGGTTCTGCCGGCCATTGCCGCCCTCGGTATGGACACCTGGCTGGAGTTCCTGGCTGCCGGTGTTCCGTCCGTGACGCTCTGCCCTGCGTCCGACCAGAGCGAACCCCACCTCTCAACCGAGATCGAGCAGACCCGGCGCCTGTTGTCGGGGCTGGGACACGATCCCGATCGCTTGGTCCTGAGGGAACCGGGAGACTTGACCGGCGCCGCAGACCGACCGGCGACC
>JAJDOJ010000063.1 GCA_022340215.1 Gammaproteobacteria bacterium | reverse complement strand
GTTTGTCGCGAAGGTGCAGAAAAAGGCCCGGTACCGGCAGATCAGTTGAATGTCCCAAGGACCCAACGCAGAAGGCCCTCGGCACCGCTGGAGGCGATAGCCGCCGAGCACTGCGAGCGCAATGCCGCCATTGTTGCGGCGCATGCCACTGGCGTCTACAGCTACAGCTACCGCGAGATTGCCGATCATTTTGGTCTGCGCCCGGCGACGGTGGGGCAAGTGATTCGCAGCCAAATGCTATCATGCGAGACCTGACCCCATACATACGGGTGCGGAAGATGAACCTGAGGCGGCAGGACAAGGGGCAGAAGGCCTGTGCCGCGGCGTTTCTGGATGCCATCCGGGAGGGGAGGGAGTCTCCGATTCCCTTCGAAGAGATCCTGGAGGTGAGCCGGATCAGTATCGAGATCCCGGGGAGCCGAAAGACAGGTAAGGGGAGTGAGGCGATACAGCCGATTGAGGCGGTTTCGTGACGGTGGAAACGCGGAAGCAGGGGAAGTGAGTACCATTGGTGGACTGCGTTACACTTGTCCACCCTACGCTGTAATGGTGGGAGTGGCCTGCCGTTTGGAAATGCGGATACGGAGGTTATCGTGAGCACGGCGAAAAACGAGGTGCAGTCACTGCTGGACAGGCTTCCGGATGACTGCACGCTGGAAGATATCCAATATCATTTGTATGTTGTCGAGAAAGTCCGCAGAGGTATCGAAAGGGCCGAAAGGGAAGGGGAGGTTCCACAACGGGAGGTGGAAGAACGGCTCGGCAAATGGAATACCGAGTAACCTGGTCGCCCGAAGCGGTTGAAGATCTCGAATCCATTGCCGAATACATAGGAAAAGACTCCTTTTTCTATGCACAGTCTGTCATTTCAAAGATTCTCGATGTCGCAAAAACGCTGAGTGATTTTCCGCAGATTGGGAGAGTCGTGCCGGAGATTGCTGACGATGTTATCCGGGAACGCATCGTTTACAGTTACCGCCTCGTATACAAGGTCGAGAACGAAAAGATACTGATCGTGGCCGTGATTCATGGCAGGCGATTGCTGGAGAACATCGGAGACAGGTTTTGAGTAGCATAGGCGTACGCCGGATCTTTGGTTGAATCCGCTCACCCGCGCCCGCCTGTTTTTCGACACCGTTCGCTATCTCATCCCGGTCCAGATATTCGGCCGGGTCTGGTTCCGTACCTACCGACTAGATCCAGTCAGGCTGCAACGAGGCGGTGGATTCGGCAGAAAAGAGGTGAGGCAGATTCATACAATTATTGAAGATCATCGAGCGCAGCTTCTGGATGCCTGGAGTGACTACTTTGGCAGTTGAGTTCAACACTTCTGATGCTGTTAACGTAATGGTGACGGAAGATACCTTGACGGTAGAGTTGAGTGATGGCCGTACCATATCCGTGCCGATTGAGTGGTATCCACGTCTTGTCCATGGCACACCCGAGGAGCGAAATGGCTGGCGCATCATTGGTCGTGGTCAGGGAATTCACTGGGAAAGCCTCGATGAGGACATCAGCGTCGAGGGGCTTCTCGCGGGAAAGCCTTCCGGGGAAACCCAAGAGTCGTTCAGGAAATGGTTGACGAAAAGAGGATCTGCTCAGTCGTCTGACCGGGAATGAGTTTTAGTTCTGGGTCCGTTCGAGAATCGGGAGGTAGAAGAAGGGCCGGGCTTATAATTCTTCCAGTGGCCGCGTATTCACAACATCATTTTGAACTAAATTGAAATACGTTGGATTCTCGTGTAACGCCTCTCTCACGTGCCCGCCTGCTTTTTAATACCGTTCGCTATCTCAGCCCGGTCCAGATATTCGGCCGGGTCTGGTTACGTGCCAGCCGTCCTCGTCCCGACACCCGGCCCGCCCCGGCGCTCCGCCCGCCGCTCAAGTCCTGGATAGCCGGTCCGGCCCGCGAGCGGATTACGGGCGACTGCCGTCGATTCAGGTTCCTGAACGTCGAAGGCGAGTTGAGTGGTCCGGAGGGCTGGAACGATCCGGCGCGGGAGAAGCTTTGGCTGTACAACCTGCATTACTTCGATTGCCTCCGGCCCGGCACGATGGACGGAGCACCGGGCCAGGCGCAGTCCGCAATGATCGGGCGCTGGATCGATGAGAATCCTCCGGCCGGCGGGAACGGGTGGGAGCCCTATCCACTATCCTTGCGGATCGTCAACTGGATCATATGGCACCTGTCCGGGAATGCACTGGACGGAGATGCGATCCACAGTCTTGCCGTGCAGGTGCGTTATCTGGCGAAGCGGCTGGAGTGGCATCTGCTGGGAAATCATCTGTTCGCCAATGCGAAGGCGCTGGTGTTTGCCGGGATGTTTTTCGAGGGGGAGGAGGCGGAGGCCTGGCTGGGCAAGGGGTTGCGGATACTCGGGGAACAGGTGCCTGAGCAGGTATTGGGGGACGGTGGGCACTTCGAACTGAGTCCGATGTATCACGGCATTATTCTGGAGGATTTTCTGGGTCTGGTGAATCTGGCGGGGGTTTATGGGCTGGTTGGAGAGCGTCAGAGTAGCTCGGATGCAGCGGTCGCGGAATCCGGGGGGGCGTTGAGTTGTGGGCCAGGTTTGAATCCCGGATTTCGCAGGGCTACATCCAGGCTACGGTTGCTGGTGAATCCTGCAGGGGCAGTTTCTGGCTGGATTGATGCAGTGCAATCGATGCGGCGATGGCTGGGGGTAATGTGTCATCCGGACGGGGGGATTCCGTTCTTCAACGATGCGGCGTTCGGCATCGCGCCGGACCGGGATGCGCTGGAAGACTACGCTCGGCGACTGGGGTTGGGTGAGATTTCTGATGAACTCAGCGGGGCGGTTGTTGCGTTGCGCGACAGCGGCTATGTCAGGCTGGCGCGGGGGCCGGTGGTGGCCTTGCTGGATGTCGGGAAGATCGGGCCGGATTACCTGCCTGGGCATGCGCATGCCGACTCCCTCGGGTTTGAGCTGTCCTTCGGTAATCGACGGATCATCGTGAACAGCGGGACCTCCTGTTACGGCGTCAGCGACGAGCGGCATCGGCAGCGTTCGACCGCCGCGCACAATACCGT
>JAJDOJ010000062.1 GCA_022340215.1 Gammaproteobacteria bacterium | reverse complement strand
GCGGCGACATTCAACTCGCGGGACAGGTCCTCCATCGAGTAGTCGGCCATGGAGACCCGATTGGCATTGAAGGTGTTGGTCTCCAGAATATCGGCGCCGGCGCTAAGATACGCGGCATGGATCTCCCGAATGACGTCGGGGCGCGTCAGAACCAGCAGGTCGTTGTTACCCTTGAGGTCACAGGGCCAGTCTGCGAACCGCTCGCCGCGGAAATCCGCCTCCTCGAGCCGGTAGCGCTGGATCATGGTTCCCATGGCGCCATCGAGCACGAGAATTCGCTCGGCAAGGGCCGCCGTGAGCAGATCGGTTGAATGGTTGAGGTGCACGATGGATTCCGTCCTGAGTCTTGCGATTGAGCCGCCCACCCGCAGGGTGCCGAGGAATTCTAACAGGGTGTCTGAAAAGTCTCAGGCGCACCCGAACGGCCGGGCCTGGCGATGAGCGGGGCCGGCTCGATGAGGTTCTTCCAGACACCCGGGTTCGAATGCGGTTATTACACCGAACGCGAGGCGTCGAATATCGTCGTGGACCCCGCAGCAAGGTTGACGCCACGGCTCTACGGAGAGTTGCTCGACTTCGGCTTCCGGCGCAGCGGCGACCATGTCTACCGGCCCCGCTGCGCCGGCTGTGACGCCTGCGTCCCGACACGCGTCCCGGTCAACGAATTCGTCCCCTCCCGCAGCCAGCGGAGAAACCTTCGGCTCAACGCCGGGTTGACGGTAATCCCAAAGGCCGCCCGCTTTGAAGACGAGCACTTTTCACTGTACCGCATCTACCAGCGCTCCCGGCATCCGGGGGGCAGCATGGACAACCCGTCACCGCAAGACTATCGCAGATACCTGTTCTGCGACTGGGCCGAAACCCTGCTTGTAGAATTCCGCGACGGGGAACACCTGGCCGGTGTCGCTGCATGCGACCTGGTTCCGCGCGGGATTTCGGCGGTCTACACCTGGTTCGACCCGGCCGAGTCAAGGCGCGGCATCGGCACCCTGGCCATACTCTGGCAGATCGAGCAGGCCAGGCGCGGGGGACAACCATGGGCATACCTCGGATACTGGATTCCCGGTCACGACAAGATGGACTACAAGCGGCGATTCCGACCCATCGAGGGATTTCGGGACAACCGCTGGCGGCGCATCGAACCCAGGTGACACTCACGGGGTCCCCGGCAGGAGGGAATGGCTTCGGTGCGGAACCGGCTGTGGCATACTCCCCGCCCCGGCGGGACCCGATACCATGTATCCGGTCTTCGGCCCGCAGGCGAAACGGATCGCGGCGGCTCTTGGCAGCCTCGACCTACCCGTAGAGGTCCTGACGGACCCCGATGCCCTTCTCTTCGAACTGGCACGCGAAACGGCCTCGGGCTAGGCAGAATGGCGCTTTCATCGCGGAACTGCGTGGAATTTGAAGGCGCCCAGTCTACCTACCATTGGCGCTAACCCGATCTCCCCTGCGGATCTTTGGCCTCGAGCATCATCCGGAACCAGGACCAGTCGAACCACGGACCGGGATCGGTCTTCCTGCCGGGGGCGATGTGCTCGTGTCCCCGGATCCGATCGCGGTCCAGTGTCGGATAGGCGCGCAGCAGTGCCTGGATGGCTGCTGCCAGGGACGCATACTGCCGCGGGTCGAACGGCGCATCGTCGGCGCCCTCCAGTTCGATACCGATCGAAAAGTCGTTGCAGGCCTCCCGACCACAGTAGGACGACACCCCGGCATGCCAGGCGCGCCGATGAAACGGCACGAACTGGATCGGGTTTCCGCCGCGATCGAGGAACAGGTGGGCGGACACCCGCAGTCCGGCGATGCCGGCGAAGTACGGATGCCTGTCCGGGTCGAGTGCGTTGGTGAACAGCGACTCGATCCAGAACCCGCCAAACTCTCCCGGCGGCAGGCTGATATTGTGAACGACGATCAGCTCCGGGACCGAGCCGGACGGCCGCTCGTCACAATTCGGGGATGCAACCTGGCGGGCCACATCGAGCAGCCCCCTTTCTGGATCGACATACACCTGATGTTCTTTCCCTGGAGCTGAGAAGGATTCAGCGTCACGGCGCGGACTTCCATGGGGAGAGTCGCCCCACGACCACCATCTTATGCCAGATCGGCCGCGCCATGCGAGTACATCGATGACGCGGACTGGTTACAATACGCGGCCCCATGCGAACCGACGACGCACTCAATCCCCGCCAGCGAGAAGCGGTCACGCATCTCGGCACGCCCCTGCTGGTCCTGGCCGGCGCGGGTAGCGGAAAGACGCGCGTCATCACACGCAAGATCGCGTGGCTGATCCAGGAATGCGGCTTCAGACCCGGTTCCGTGTTCGCCGTCACGTTCACCAACAAGGCCGCCAGGCAGATGCGTGATCGGGTGATGCAACTGCTCGGGCGCGAGCGGACACGCGGCCTGACGGTATCCACCTTTCATGCCTTCGGTCTCGCGTTTCTGCACAGCGAGTCGTCAGCTTCGGGCTTGCGCCCCGGCATCTCCATCCTCGACGCCCGGGACAGCGAGAACCTTATGGGGGAGCTGATTGAAACCCGCGCCGATGCCGGCGCCGTCGCGGCAGCACGCTCCGCCATCGGCGCGTGGAAGAACGCGTCGGTCTCCCCGGAGGCCGCCGCGGGAAGTGCCGAAGACGAGATCACCGCCCTGCACGCCCGGCTCTACGCGCGCTACCAGCGCCAGCTCAGGGCATACAACGCGGTCGATTTCGACGATCTCGTCAACCTGCCCGCCGAGATCCTCAACCGGGACGATGCCGTACGGGAACGCTGGCAGGGGCGGGTGAGGCACCTACTGATCGACGAGTATCAGGACACGAACGGTTCACAATATGAATTGATGCGCCTGCTCGTCGGCCGGGGGAACGGCCTGACCGTGGTCGGTGACGATGACCAGTCCATCTACGCCTGGAGGGGTGCGCGACCGGAGAATCTCGCCCACCTGAGCCGGGATTTCCCGTCGCTGGCTGTGGTAAAGCTGGAGCAGAACTACCGGTCGACCGACCGAATCCTGCAATCCGCGAACTGTCTCATCGCGGCGAATCCGCATCTGTTCGCTAAACGGCTCTGGAGCGACCAGGGACCGGGCGACCCGTTGCGGGTCCTGACGTGCAGGGACCCCGACCACGAGGCCAACCGGATCGTCTCGGACATCATCCGCCTGAAATTCCGTCACCGGGACCGATATCGCGACTACGCCGTGCTCTATCGGGGCAATTATCAATCCCGCCCACTGGAACGGGCCCTGCGGGAGAGCAACGTCCCCTACCGGGTCAGCGGCGGCACCTCGTTCTTCGAGCGCACCGAGATCAAGGACATCCTTGCCTACCTCAGGCTGCTCGCCAATCCAGACGACACCCCGGCATTTCTGCGCGTCGTCAATATACCGAGGCGACAAATCGGCGCGTCGACGCTGGAGAAGACGGCACACTATGCCGGGGAACGAGGTGTCTCGATACTCGACGCCTGCAGCGAAGTGGGACTGGCAAACAGCCTTCCGGAACAGGCCCGGACACGCCTCTCGCGCTTCGCCGACTGGGTCACCGAGTCCGCGCGGCAGGCCTCCGGCAGGGATCCCTCGCGCGTCGCCCGGGACGTGGTGGATCGACTCGGCTACCTGGACTGGCTGAGGGACACCTCGGCCAGCACTGCAGCGGCGGAAAGCCGTTGCGCGAACGTCGCGGAGCTGCTGGAATGGCTGCAACGGATCGTGCGGCGGGATCCGGAAACGGCCACCCTGGAGGGGTTGGTGTCCCACGTGGCATTGATGGATCTGCTCGACCGCAACGACGATGGAAAGGAGCGGGATGCGGTGCAGCTCATGACGCTGCATGCCGCCAAGGGGCTCGAGTTTCCCCACGTATGGCTCGCCGGGATGGAAGAAAACCTGCTGCCCCACCACGGCAATCTGGAAGGAGCCGGATTGGAAGAAGAACGAAGACTGGCGTACGTGGGCATCACGCGTGCCCGAAAGAACCTGACCTTGACCTGGGCGGCGGCGCGTTCCAGGCAGGGCGAGCGGGTCGAAAGCGAACCGAGCCGATTCCTATCCGAACTTCCGGAATCCCACCTGAATTGGGAACGCCGCCCGTCGTCGCCCGACAGCGCCGAGGCCAGGGAAGCCGCAAAGGCCCACCTTGCCAATCTGAAGGAGATGCTGGGGATGTGAGCGGCGCCTGCTGGCAGGCGGGCACCGGTACTACTTGCGATATCCTCTGGCGCCGAAGCGACCGGGCCGCTTGCGCCCGGAGTTCAGCTTCAGCAGGCGCAGGGGCTTCGGTTTGGCCACCCCGTAGCCCTGCGCATAGTCCACCGCCAGACGTCTCAGTTCCCGGACGATGCCCTCGCTTTCGGCATATTCGGCGATGGTCCGCAATCCCATCGACTGGCCCACCTCATTGATCGCCGAGACCATCGTCAGATCGACGGGGTCGGTCAGCATATCCCGCACGAAACCCCCGTCGATCTTCAGGTAGTCTACCGGCAAGGACTTAAGGTAGGCGAACGAACTCAGTCCGCTGCCGAAGTCGTCCAGCGAAAATTTGCAGCCAAACTCCTTGAGCTGCGCCATGAACTCCGTGGCCGTGCTCAGGTTGGCGATCGCGGCCGTCTCGGTGATCTCGAAACAGATCGACGGCGGAGGGATCTTCTTCTCGCGGAACTGCGCGCGCACGAACGCCAGGAATTCCTTGTCGCTCAGGGTCGTCCCCGAGAGGTTGATGACACATTGTGCGTTCATCCCCATGGCGTGCCGGTGGTACCACTCGAAGGTCGTCCGCACGACCCAGCGGTCGACCGCGGGCATCAGGTTGTATCGCTCGGCGGCCGGAAGAAAGTCGTCCGGCCGGATCAGACCGCCGTTCTCGTCGAGCATGCGCACCAGTATCTCGATGTGCAGGCCTGCGCTAGGGGCGTGTCCCAGCGGTCGGATCTCCTGAAAATAGAGTTCCAGGCGGTCCTCCTCCAGCGCCCTCGTGATCTGCGAGACCCGCTTGATCTCGTCGTGGCGACGGGACATCTCCTCGTCGCTCTCCTCGTAGACGTGGATCCGGTTCCGACCCATGTCTTTCGCCGCATAGCACGCCACGTCCGCCTGGCTCAGCACCGTGGCAATATCGATACTCTGCTCGTCGATGGACACGATACCGATACTGACGCCGATCTCGAAGGTCCTGTCCTCCCACACGAACCGATGTTCCCTGACCAGGGCGCGGATCTTGTTGGCGATCCGACTCCCCTCTTCCAGCGAGCAGCCCTCGAGCAGCACCCCGAACTCGTCACCGCCCAGGCGCGCCAGGGTGTCGGACCCGCGAAGCTGTCCCTGCAACATACCGGATAGCTGTCTCAGGAGTTCGTCGCCGGCGACGTGACCGCAGGTGTCATTGACGATCTTGAACTGATCGAGATCGAGGTACATGCAGATGTGTTGCTTGTACTCCTCCCGAGCCGTCAGCAACCCGTGGTCGAGACGCAACTCGAACTCGCGCCGGTTGATCAGTCCGGTCAATGCATCGTGACTCGCGTGGTACTCCAGTTGCCTGGCCATGGAGCGGGTCTCGGACATGTCGTGAAACACGATCGTCGCGCCCACGGGTTCCTTATCCTGGTCCGGCCGGATCGCCGCCACGGTCTGCCGGATCGGCAGGGACCCGCCATCCTTTCTGTGCAGGACCAGGTGGCTGCTCTTGATCCATGGACCCTCGGGCGTGAGGCAGCTCTCAAGGGGGTTGTCGATCGCGGCACCGCTGCTCTCGTCGCTGACCTGGTAGATCAGGCCGACCGGCCGGGAACGTGCGTCCGCCTGATTCCAGCCGGTGAGGTCCTCGGCGACCGGATTCATACTCACGACGGAGCCGTTCGGATCCGTCGTGAGGACGGCGTCACCGATCGAATGCAGCGTCACCTGGGCGCGTTCCTTCTCCCTGGCAAGGGCCTGCTCGGTTTCCTTGACACCGGTGATATCCAGCAGATACCCGTCGAAATGGGAGACGTCACCGGTCCCGTCAAACTGTGGCACGTAATAACAATGGACCCAGTATTCCTTCCCGTTCTCCAGCGAGAGGCGATAGTCCACCTCGCTGAACGGCCCCCCGCTGCGTGCAAACGCCCGGGTCATCGTCCGGGCCACCGGACCACGATCATCGGGATGGATCAGTTCCTGCAGGGTGACCGCCTCCTCGACGAGGGTCTCGAAACTGAGTCCGAACTGGATGACGTTGGGGCTGATGGACTCGATGGGCCACCCGTCGCTGGCCCTGCAGCGAAACGCCACCACCGGCCCGCCGAGAAACAACTGCCGCTCGCGACGCAGCACGCTCTCGGCCCGCTTGCGCTCGAGCATCTCCGCTCGGATCTCCTCATTGCGCTTGCCGAGGGTCTCGGCGAGGTCCTTGTTCCGCAAACGAATCATGATGAGCGCCCGGATGGCCCGGTTGTACCGGTAGGCCACGACCAGGTAGAAGCCGGACAGCAGGGCGACGACGAGCCCGAAAACGGTGTGCTCATACGATCCCTGAACGAGGGGCCAGCCCGCGATGACCCCGATGATCGGCAGCGAGAAGGCCAGGAACACGGGATAGATCACGGCGTTGGACGCAATCGCGCCGGCCATGATCCCGGTGAGCACGACGTACATCATGACCAGCTTGAGTTCTGGCCATTGCGGGTCCAGCACCAGACCGACCGACGCCCACAGCAGCCCGGCGAGCGCGGCACCGGCGAGGTAGGCGTAGACCCAGTGCCTGAGGTTCTCCAGCCCGGTCTCCTCACGGCGTCTGAACCGGGCTATCATCGTAAGGCGCGCGAGGGTGAGGATCACGTGCGCGGCGATCCACGCAGCCATCCACGCGGTGTCGACCACGCCCCGCAGCGCTGCCGCCAAGACCATGACGACCATCAGGCCGATCACCATTGCCGTGGCGCCCTGGCTGCACAGAAGCTCCATGCGCTCCCTGTCCACGGCCCGCATGCCGGCCGCGCTCAGGGAGGGCCTCTTGGCACCCCCGTCAATGGGTAACAGGGAATTTGTCAGCATTGGGTTTCGAGACGCGGGAAGGACCCCATCCAGCGAATATTAACCCAAAAAAAAGGAAGCCTCGCTTTTGGCGAGGCTTCCCCCTACAACAAAGGCGTTCGGACTGCGCCTTCCCGGCGCTACATCACATCATGCCGCCCATGCCACCCATGCCGCCCATGTCACCGCCACCGCCCGGCATCGGCTCGTCCCTCTTGGGGAGCTCCGCCACCATGGCCTGGGTGGTGATCATGAGACCGGCAACCGAAGCGGCGTTCTGCAGCGCGGTCCGGGTCACCTTGGTCGGATCGAGGATGCCCATCTCGATCATCTCGCCGTACTCCTCGGTCGCGGCGTTGTAACCGAAGTTGGCTTCACCCTCTTCCACCTTCGAGAGGATGACCGAGGGTTCCTGTCCGGCATTGGCGACGATCTGGCGCAGGGGTTCTTCCAAGGCACGACGGGCGATATTGATGCCGACGTCCTGGTCATGGTTGTCACCCTTGAGATCGGCGATACCGGCGCGGGCGCGGATCAGCGCGACACCGCCGCCCGGTACCACGCCCTCTTCGACGGCTGCGCGGGTGGCGTGCAGGGCATCTTCGACGCGGGCCTTCTTCTCCTTCATCTCGACCTCGGTGGCGGCACCGACCTTGATGACGGCAACGCCGCCGGCCAGCTTCGCCATCCGCTCCTGGAGCTTCTCCTTGTCGTAGTCGGAGGAGGCCTCTTCGATCTGCGCGCGGATCTGCTCGACGCGACCCTTGATGTCCTCGGCGCGACCCGCACCGTCGACGATGGTCGTGTTCTCCTTCGTGATACTGATCCGCTTGGCGGTTCCCAGGTCATCCAGGGTGGCCTTCTCCAGGGACAGACCGACCTCTTCGGAGATCACGTTCGCGCCGGTGATAATGGCGATGTCCTGCAACATGGCCTTGCGACGATCGCCGAAGCCGGGGGCCTTGACGGCGGCGACCTTGACGATACCGCGGATGGTGTTGACCACCAGGGTGGCCAATGCCTCGCCCTCGACGTCCTCGGCGATGATCAGCAGGGGCTTGCCAGCCTTGGCCACGCCTTCCAGGACGGGGAGGAGATCGCGGACGTTGGACACCTTCTTGTCGTGCAGGAGGATATAGGGATCCTCCAGCTCGGCGCTCATCTTCTCCTGGTTATTGACGAAATAGGGCGAGAGATAGCCGCGATCGAACTGCATGCCCTCGACCACGTCGAGTTCGTTGTCCAGTGCGGAACCTTCCTCGACCGTGATCACGCCTTCCTTGCCGACCTTGTCCATCGCATCGGAGATGATCTGCCCGATGGCCTCGTCCGAGTTGGCGGAAATGGCACCCACCTGGGAGATCGCCTTGCTGTCCGTGCAGGGCTTGGACAGGCTCTTGAGTTCCTCCACCACGCCGGCGACGGCCTTGTCGACACCGCGCTTGAGGTCCATGGGATTCATCCCGGCAGCCACGGCCTTGATGCCCTCGCGGAAGATAGCCTGGGCCAGGACGGTCGCCGTCGTCGTGCCGTCGCCGGCAATGTCCGAGGTGTGGGAGGCCACCTCCTTCACCATCTGCGCACCCATGTTCTCGAACTTGTCTTCCAGCTCGATATCTTTGGCGACTGACACGCCGTCCTTGGTTACCGTCGGCGCACCAAAGGACTTGTCCAGGACCACGTTGCGACCCTTGGGTCCGAGGGTGGCCTTAACGGCGTTCGCCAATACGTTAATACCGGCCATCATGGCCCGGCGCGCTTCCTCATCGAATCGAACTTCTTTTGCAGCCATGTTGCTGTACCTTCTCTTGTGCTTGAATCTGAATTCTGCGTTCGGCAGCCGCGGGCCCCGGATATCACCCGGCCTCGCGGGCCAACGCCCTTGAGGGCATCACGGTCGATCAGGCCTCGATCACCGCCATGATGTCGTCTTCGCGCATGACGAGGACTTCCTCGCCCTCGACCTTGACCTCCGTCCCGGAGTACTTGCCGAACAGGACCTTGTCGCCTTCCTTGACGTCCAGTGCGCGCACCGAACCGCTGTCGGTGATCTTGCCGTTGCCGACGGCGATCACCTCACCCTTGACCGGCTTCTCCGCGGCGCTATCCGGAATGACGATACCGCCGGGACTGGTTTTCTCCTCTTCCATTCGCTTGAGTACGACACGATCGTGCAATGGACGAATCTTCATCGGGAATGACCTCCTTCTCTGTTTGGAAGTAATGATGGTTTTGTTACCGCACGAGGGGTGTTTGTTAGCACTCCCATGGAGCGAGTGCTAACAAATATAGTGGCGAAACTTCGAAAGTCAAGGCTGCCACTCAATGTTTCTCGCGCAGTACCTCGTATTCACCCTCTATCACGCGGCCGCCCGCCCTCTGGCCAGCAGGCCCGGCGCCTCGGGAAGACCTCGCCAGGATGCGCACCACCAACCGGGAGAGCATGAACCTGCGCGTCGGGGGCAGGAGACACATCAGTCCGATCGCATCGGTGACGAACCCGGGGGTCAGCAACATGGCTCCGCCGACGAGCAACACCGCACCCTCGAGCAGGGTTTCCGCCGGCAACACCCCGCGGTCCATCTCCTCCTTCAGACGTGCAATCGTCGCAAGACCCTGCCTGCGGAGCAGCCAGGCACCCGCCACGGCCGTCGCGACGACCAGGCCCACAGTGGGCAGGGCCCCGATCAGGCCGCCCACCTGAATCAGGATGAGAATCTCCACGAGCGGGAGAATGACGAACAGGGCAAGCAGTGTAAGATTCGTTTTCATGCCCTTCACCTTGATCGATTGACGATGCTGACCGAAACGGCGATATGGGGGCATGCCGGATCGGATTCAAGGGGCTCCATTAAACGATGCGGGTACCGCGACGCACGATCGAGGAAAATCATTCCCGGAGAACCGCCTCCAGGTAGCCCATCCATAAGGTTCGTTTATAGAAAACGAAGCAATACCTATTTGGTTTTTTTAGGGTTTCCGCTTACTGTTCCTTGCCCGCGGCAGGGCATCGCGTGTCCGGTTCGGAGCCGGTGACCAGGCTTCCGCCGGACGGAAATGGCCCGGGCGGCCATTTCGGGTACGGTGCACTGCGATTGATTCTCCGCGTCACAGGATTCAATCCGCTGGCTTGCCGGCGAATCGACACCCTAGAGAATTTACTGCAAAGACCAACGAAAGGAACGTCAGCGATGCCAACCTACGTACGTACGGACAAGTGCGACGGCTGCAAGGGTCAGGACAAGGCCGCCTGTATGTATATCTGCCCGCACGATCTGATGAAGCTGGACGAGGACGGCTCCGAGACCGGCCATGCGATGAAGGCCTGGAACCAGGAACCGGAGCAGTGCTGGGAGTGCTATTCCTGCGTCAAGATCTGCCCCCAGCAGGCCATCGAGTGTCGTCACTACGCGGACGTCGTGCCCATGGGCGCCTCCGTACAGCCGCTGCGCGGCACGGATTCCATCCTGTGGACCATCAAGTTCCGTAACGGCAACATGAAGCGTTTCAAGTTCCGGATCCGTACGACTCCCGAGGGTTCCGCAGATCCCTATGGTAGCGAGAACGACGCCGACCTGGCGGAGATCAAAGATCACAGCACCCTGTTCACCAAGGCCACCCACAGCTGCGACATGAGTCAGTTCGCCGCCCGCTGATCCTTCCCGAAATCCTGGCATGCCGTTCGCCGCAAAGGCGGGCGAAAGTCCGGCCCGTGTCTTTGTTTGGGGTCCGGCAGCGAATGGTATCTTGCATTTGCAGGGCTTCCAAAAGCCAAATGCGCACAGGGCCCTATGAGTTCGGGACACGCATCAAAGAGGAACTGATTCGATGAGTGAGTACAGTTTTGGCAACCCCGAGGTGGTCGAGGAAGAGGTCGATATCCTTCTGATCGGTGGCGGCATGGCATGTTGCGGCGCCGCATTCGAGATCATGAAGTGGATCGACGCCGCCAGGGCACAGGGCACCGACATCAAGGTCAGACTGGTCGACAAGGCCGCACTGGATCGGTCCGGTGCCGTCGCCCAGGGCCTCTCCGCCATCAACACCTACATGGGCGAGAACGACCCCGCCGATTACGTGCGTTACGTCCGCGGCGACTTGATGGGCATCACCCGAGAGGACCTGGTCTACGACACGGGCCGCCACGTCGACGACTCCGTTCACAACTTCGAGAAATGGGGCCTGCCCATCTGGAAACAGCCGGGCGACGAAGGCAGGAGCCTGGTCGAGGGCGGCAAACCCGTGCATTCCGGTCGCTGGCAGATCATGATCAACGGCGAGTCCTACAAGTGGATCGTCGCCGAGGCCGCCAAGAAGGCACTGGGCACCGAAAACATCCAGGAGCACGTCTTCATCGTCCGTCTGGAGACGGACAAGAACGACTCGGGCCGCGTCGCGGGTGCTGCCGGTTTCTCGGTCCGCGAAGACAAGATCCACGTCTACAAGTTCAAGGCCTGCCTGCTAGCGGCCGGTGGCGCGGTCAACGTCTTCCGTCCCCGCTCCGTCGGTGAGGGCACCGGGCGCGCCTGGTACCCGGTCTGGAACTCCGGTTCCACCTACACCATGGCCGCCGAATGCGGTGCCGAGCTGACCCTGATGGAGAACCGCTTCGTGCCCGCCCGCTTCAAGGACGGTTACGGCCCGGTCGGTGCCTGGTTCCTGCTGTTCAAGGCCAAGTCCATGAACGCCTTCGGCGAGGACTACCAGGAGAAGAACTACGACGACCTGGCGGTCTACGGCTACGACAAGTACGCCGTCGGCTTCAAGATGGGCACCTGCCTGCGTAACCATCTGATGATGAAGGAAATGAAGGAAGGCCGCGGCCCGATCTTCATAGACACCCCGACCGCCATGGCCAAGCTGGCGGAGAACATGACGCCGAAGGAGATCAAGCACCTCGAGGCGGAGGCCTGGGAGGACTTCCTCGACATGACCATCGCTCAGTGCGGCGTGTGGGCCGGCGAGAACATCGAACCCGACAAGGAGATGTCCGAGCTGATGCCGACCGAGCCCTACCTGCTGGGGTCGCACGCCGGTTGCGCGGGACTCTGGGTCTCCGGTCCCGAGGACCTGCCCGGCACCCCCGACCACTATCACTGGGGCTACAACCGCATGACAACGGTCCGCGGTCTGTTCACCGCCGGTGACGGTGTGGGGGCCTCCGGGCACAAGTTCTCCTCCGGTTCCTACACCGAGGGCCGCATCGCAGCCAAGGCGATGGTTAAGTTCGTGCTCGACAACCCGGACATCAAGCCGGCACTGGCCCGCAGCGTCGACGAGATCTTCGAGGAGATCTACAGGCCGGTCAGGAACTTCCTGGAGCACAAGGACTACACCACGGACATCGACGTGAATCCACACTACATCGCGCCGAAGATGTTTCAGTTCCGCCTGCAGAAGATCATGGACGAGTACGTCGCAGGTATCTCCGTCATGTACCAGACCAACGCCCACATGCTCAAGGTGGCCGAGCGCAAGCTGGAGATGCTGCGCGAGGACTCCGAGAAGATGCGCGCCAAGGATCTGCACGAGCTGCTGCGTGCCTGGGAGAACTACCACCGCCTGATCGCGGCATTCGCCCACATGAAGCACATCCAGTTCCGCGAGGAGTCCCGCTACCCCGGTTACTACTACCGGGCGGATTTCATGCAGGTAGACGACGAGAACTGGAAGTGCTTCGTCAACTCCACCTTCGATCGCCGCACCGGCGAATGGAAGATGAAGAAGGTCCATTGGATCCCCCTGATCGTCAAGTCCGACAACGAGCCGGAAGGCATTGGGAACCCCGGCTCCCGGGTGTGATCCCACTGTCCCAAGGCACGTCAAGCGACCGGGCATCCCGCGGGATGCCCGGCCTTTTCTATCCCGCCTCGCCAGAGGGACCGTTCAATGGACGAATTCGACGACATCCGGGAGCGGATCCCCTTCGAGAGTCCCGTCAAACCAACCCAGCTCACCCTGGAGAGCGAATTCCAGTTCAACTGTCACCCGGGGATCGGCTGTTTCAACGCGTGCTGCAAGAACATCGATATCGTGCTGACGCCGTACGACATCGTGCGCCTCAAGCGCCGGATGGATCTGGAAGCCGGCGAGTTCGTCGCGCGTTACACCACACCATTCGAGATGAACTCCGATGGACTTCCGGGTCTGAAGCTCGCGACCCAGCCGAAATCGAGCGCCTGCGTCTTCCTGACGAGAGAGGGATGCTCGGTCTACGAGGATCGGCCCGCGGCCTGCCGCTACTACGCCCTGGGCAACTTGGGCGTGCGGAGCAAGGGCGCCTCCTCGGTCGAAGAGGTGTACTTCGTCGTCAAGGAACCGCATTGCAAGGGACACGAAGAACCGGTGACCCAGACGGTCCGCGACTACCGGGAGGCCCAGGGTGTCGATGCCTACGACGAGATGAATCGCGATTGGCGGGACATCATCATCAAGAAGCGATCGAGCGGCCCCACCGTCGGGGCACCCTCCGAGCGCAGCATGCAGTTGTTCGATATGTGCAGCTACGACATGGACAGTTTCCGCGAGTTCATCCAGTCCCCGGGGTTCCAGTCGATCTTCGACCTGGCGGATGACGAGATCCGCGCGCTGATCGATGACGAGGACAGGCTGCTGCAGTTCAGTTTCCGTTTCCTGAAGCAGGTACTTTTCGGCGAGTTCACCATTCCGCGCAGGGACAAGGCGCGCGAGCAGCGTATCGAGGCGCGGAAATCGGTATGGCAAAGCAGGAAGGAAACCGAGTCATCCAGCTTCAGGGAGAAACAGGAAGCGCTGAAATACACCGATACGAAGCAATTCACCGCGAACATGGATTCCGACGACGATGATGCGACGGCGGACAAGACTTGACCGCGCCATCGTCGCTCGAAGCCGAGTCACCGTGGGTATCGTATCGGACACGCACGCCTTCCTCGATCCCCGCGTCGCCGACCTGATCCGGGGTTGCGACCTCGCCGTGCACGCGGGCGATGTCTGTAGCGCCGGGGTTCTCGACGCATTACGACCGAAGACCCGCATCACCTTCGCCGTCGCCGGCAACAACGACAGCGCGGAGCGTCTGCCCGCACCTCAGGCCTATCTCGCCCGCCGCCTGCCCCGCGAAATCCACCTGAGACTGCCGGGAGGAACGCTGGCGGTCGAGCATGGCGATAGGCATGGCTTCGACCGTCCTTGCCACAGGTCGCTGCGACGTTTACATCGCGAAGCACGCGCGCTGGTCTACGGACATACGCACCGGGCGGTACTGGACCAGTCCGAAACCCCTTGGGTCATAAACCCCGGTGCGGCCGGCAAGGTCCGTACGCACGGAGGCCCATCCTGCGCGGTGCTCGTCGCAACCCGGAGATGCTGGTGGGTCCGACTGATACGCTTCAGGGGCACGGACCGTGGCGAAAGGCGCCGGGACAGGACCGACGTCACCCCACCGCGACGATGGCGGTATCAGGCGCCGCCCCGATTCGGGTCGTCGACGGCGTGTCGAGGGGGTTGAAAACGATGCTGGTGGCTCGCGCCGTCGCCGGCATCGGGTGAGCCGTGATGGTGCTTGTGCAGCAGGGAGGGCGCCAGGGCGGTTACGAGACCGAATGTCAGCACGGTCACACCGGCACCGCGCCGCACCCAACTGCTTCTCACCAGTCCGCCGAGCCACCGGGACGCGGCCCCCATGGCTAGCAACATGGGAAGGGTCCCGAGTCCGAAGGCCGTCATCAGCGACGCCCCCGAAACGCTGCCTCCGGAGGTGAGCGCCAGGACCAGCGCGGAGTAGACCAGGCCGCAGGGCAGCCATCCCCAGATCAGACCCAGAACGAGCGCCTGCCAGGGATGCCTGACGGGGATAAGCCCGCGTCCCAGCGGTTCGATGCGCCGCCACAACGCGCCGCCCGCCCGTTCCAGCGGTGCAAGGATCTGCGTCAGCCCGACCAGGTAGAGCCCGAGCGCGATCATGAAGCCACCGGCAATCCAGTGGCTGACCTCTCGCGCGTGCTCAAGGCTGACCAGGGAGTAGAATTGGGTTCCCACGAATCCCGCGATCAGACCGGCGGCCGCGTAGCTCGCGATCCGACCGGCGTTATACCCCAGCAGGTACCCCGCGGTTCGCAGCCCGGACGACTGCCCCCCTTCCCGACTGACACCGAAAGACAGTGCCCCCACGATTCCCCCGCACATGCCGATACAGTGCGCGGAACCGAGCAAGCCAACGAGGAACGCAGCGACGATACCGGTTTGTTCAATCACGCCCGTATATACCGCGGAAGCATGAGACTTTCGCTCCCCTCCCGCGGGCGAATCACCGCGCGACGAGTTTCAACGCGGATTGCGCCGGCAGCGATGCACGACCGAAGAGCCGCCATCCGTGCGCCTTGGACTCGATCAGGACGTACCAATTCCCGGCGATCAGATCGGGGATTTCCCCGGAATAGGACCCCGGCCCATTCGCGATCAGCCGGGTCGTATAGTCCCGGTCGTCAATCGTCGGGTGCAGGAGTTGCAGGTTCAACTCCTGCTCATCGGCCGCCACGCCGGAGCGTGACAACTGGACATCGATCCGGCCGGCATCGTGATCGAAACGGACAAGCGCGGCCATACCGAGCGTGCTCGCCCGCTCGTCACGCTCCAGGATCTGGTTGATGGCGAGTCCCTGATTGTAGTAGTCGTCGACCACCAGCCCATCGGCGGTCCTCACGGCCAGGGTGATCGTCACGATACCCATGACCACGGCGGCGGCAGGGACAGCGATCAGGAACCAGGGCCAGAATTGCCGGTACCACGGCAGCCTATCGGTCCGGGTTCGGGAGAAATGCGGTGAATCTGCTGCGTCCATGTCGGTTATTTCAACACCGGCCCGAGAAACCGCGCGGATTCCACGTGAACAATGTCTGGATTGTCGAGCGCAACCACCTCGAAATCCACCTTGCTGCTCGCGCGATCGATGTTGACCGGATCGATTCTGAGTCTCACTGGCACTTCCAGGACCCTTCCGGATTCCACCGCAAACTCACCCATCGTATTGATCAACTCGAGTCCTTCGAGCCCGGAGACGGACAACCGGTACCGGTGGGGGATCTGGTCCTTGTTGACCACTTTGATGTTATAGGTGTTCGTTATCAGGCCCTCATTGGTCTCCTTGAACAGCGCGCGACGATCCCGAATCACGTCGACCTCCAGCGGTACCCGGCCCGCGATAGAGACCACCAGCGCACCGGCGAGCACCAACAGCAGGGTCGCGTAGACGAACATCCGCGGCCTCAGGACACGCGTCTTCTCGCCGTGTACCGAATGCTCGGTGGTATAGCGAACCAATCCCTTCGGGTAGCCCATCTTGTCCATCACCTCGTCGCACACGTCGACACAGGCCGCGCAGCCGATACATTCGAACTGCAGACCGTCGCGGATGTCGATTCCGGTCGGGCAGACCTGAACACAGAGCGAACAGTCGATGCAGTCTCCGAGGCCAACCTCCGCGGGATTGACGCTGCGCTTGCGCCCGCCCCGCGGCTCTCCGCGATCGTCGTCATACGAGATAATCAGCGTGTCCTTGTCGAACATCGCGCTCTGGAAACGCGCGTAGGGGCACATGTAGATGCAGACCTGCTCCCGCATCCAACCCGCGTTTCCATAGGTCGCGAAACTGTAGAAGAGGATCCAGAATGTCTCCCACGGGCCGAGGCCCAGGGTGACGACCCTGGCCGCCAGGTCATGGATCGGGGTGAAATAGCCGATGAAGGTAAACCCCGTATACAGGGAGAACAGGATCCATGCCGCATGTTTCCCGCCCTTGATGGCGAACTTCCTGGCCGACAGTGGCATCTTGTCCAGCTTCATCTGCTTCGGACGATCACCCTCTATCCTGCGCTCGATCCACATGAAGACTTCGGTCCACACGGTCTGCGGGCAGGCGTAACCGCACCACAGGCGACCCGCCAGTGCCGTGAAGAAGAACAGGGACAGGGCCGCGATGATCAACAGGGCGGCCAGATAGAAGAAGTCTTGTGGCCAGAAGGTGATGCCGAACAGGCGAAACTGCCTGTTCGGCAGGTCGAGGAGTACCGCCTGCCTTCCGTCCCAGGTCAGCCAGGGGACACCGTAGTAGGCGCCGAGCAGGACCAACACCGCGAGTACGCGAAGTCTTGCGTAGATTCCGTGGACTTCCCGTGCGTAGATTTTTTCGCGTTTGGCGTACAGCGAACGCTCTACGGCAGCATCCTGCCCCTCGTCCGCCTGATTGGCAGGCTGGTCGTTCATTGCAATGCTAGGAAACCGATCCGGTCACTTTACTGCAGGGCTTGCAAAAGTACATTGACATTACGCAGGCGACCGCATTGATGGCCCAGAAGAAGAAAAAGCCGATCGTGTAGGCGCCGAGGCGATTGATTTCAGGCCCGCCGACACAGGTAAAGACGATCTGCGGGTCATAGATCGTAAATACGATGATCGTGGCCAGGCCGGCCGTCAGGAATGACGGCCAAAGTACCGCGACGACCCTCTGGATGAGAGGAATCGTAGAATCTCCATTTTCCATGACGCGGCATCCCCTGGCATGGTGCAACCCAAAACGATACCGGGCGCGCCTCGCGGCGCACCCGGCCAGAATCCTACCAGAAAAATCAATCTGCGGCGGAGAGGCTGTAGATATACGCCGCGATCACGTGCGACTTGTCGTTGCCGAGGAACTCCTTGTGGGCCGGCATCTTGCCGGCGCGCCCCTTGGTTATCGTCTGCTTGATTGCGCCGGGAGAACCCCCGTACAGCCAGACGTTATCGGTCAGGTTCGGGGCTCCCAGCATCTGATTACCCTTGCCGTCCGGCCCGTGGCAACCCGCGCAGACCGCGAACTTCGCCTTGCCCGCCTCGACCAGCGCGGGATCCGCGTTACGGCCGCTGAGGCTCCGGACGTAGGCCGTCACCTGCTCGACACCCTCGTCTCCCCCGATCGCCGCTGCCATGGGCGGCATGGCGCCGTTCCGCCCCTCCATGATCGAGGTCTTGATCGCGTCGGGCGTTCCCCCGTACAGCCAGTCCTTGTTGGCCAGGTTCGGGAAACCCGGACCGCCTCCGGCGTCCGAGCCGTGGCAGACCGAACAGTAGTTGAGGTAGAGCCGGCGTCCGATCGCGACCGCGTCGGGATTCTTGCCGAGCGCAACGATGTCTTGCCCGGCGTACTCGGCAAACAGAGGCCCGTATTCGGCATCCGCCTTCGCCATCTCCCGCTCGTACTGGCCGGTGTCGGTCCAGCCGAGCACCCCCTTGAAGCTGCCCAGCCCAGGATAGAGGATGAGATAGACGATCCCGAAGACGAGCGTGATGTAGAACATGTTCAACCACCAGCTCGGCAACGGTGTATTGAGCTCGGAGAGGTCTCCGTCCCACACATGCCCGACGGTCTCGTACTTCTTGCCGGGAACAAGCTTTTCGGTGGTCAACCACCGGATCAGGATGAAGCATCCGATGATACCCGCCACCGTAAATCCGATGATCCACCAGCTCCAGAACGGGCTGAAGAACTCATTGGACGCCCACATCTTTTCCGCTTCACTCATCGGTTTTTCTCCCGATTTTCGGCTCGTCGTCCGCCAGGGGAAGACGCGAGGCCTCGTCAAAAGACTTCTTTCGTTTGCCGCTCCATGCCCAGATCACGATACCGAGAAACACCACCAGCAGCAGGAGTGTCCAAAGGGAATCCAGAATCCCGTAACCCTCGGGCATCAGCGGGTCGAGGCGATCGCGGTGCCGAGTCCCTGCATGTACGCGATGACCGCGTCCAGCTCGGTCTTGCCCTCGAGCATCGCCGGCGCGTTCTCGATCTGTTCCGGCGTATACGGGTGACCCATCAGATTCAACACCTCCATCTTGCGCTTGATGTCGGAGGCGTCCGCCGGTGTTTCATCCAGCCACGGGTAGCCCGGCATGATTGATTCGGGGACCACGTCGCGCGGGTCGATGAGATGGACCCGATGCCAGTCGTCGCTGTAACGCCCCCCGACCCGCGCAAGATCCGGTCCCGTGCGCTTCGAGCCCCACTGAAACGGTCGGTCGTAGACGAACTCTCCGGCGACCGAGTAGTGACCGTAGCGCTCGGTCTCCGCCCTGAACGGCCGAATCATCTGTGAATGGCAGAGATAGCACCCCTCCCGGACGTAGATGTCACGACCCGTCAGCCTGAGCGCATCGTAGGGCTCGATCCCTTCCACCGCCTGCGTGGTCGAGGGCATGAAGTACAACGGCACGATCTGCACCAGGCCGCCTATGGCGGCGACCAGGAGGATCAGAACGATCAGCAACGCCGTGTTCGTTTCGACTTTCTCGTGGCCTTTTGCCATCTTGATTCTCCTCTGCTCAGTGCGCCGGCTCGGGGATCGCGAACTCGACGCTCTTCGCGCCGGCCACGGATTTCCAGAGGTTGTAGACCATCACCAGCAGGCCGAACAGGAAGATCGAGCCTCCCAGGAACCGGACGATGTAGAAGGGATGCATTGCCTGAACGGATTCGATAAAGCTGTAGGTCAACGTGCCGTCGATATTGACGGCGCGCCACATCAGGCCCTGCATGATCCCGGCGACCCACATGGAGGCCGCATACAACACGATGCCGATCGTCGCGGTCCAGAAGTGCACCTCCACGAGCTTGAGACTGTAGAGTTCACGATCGAACAGGCGCGGGATCAGATAGTACATCGCGCCGAAGCTGATCAGGGCATTCCACCCGAGGGCGCCGGAATGGACGTGCCCGATCGTCCAGTCGGTGTAGTGCGACAGCGCGTTGACGGTCTTGATGGACATCATCGGGCCCTCGAACGTCGCCATGCCATAGAAGGCCACGGACACCACGAGGAAACGGATCACCGGATCGGTCCTCAACTTGTCCCATGCGCCGGACAGCGTCATGATGCCGTTGATCATTCCGCCCCAGGAAGGTGCCAGCAGGATCAGGGAGAACACCATGCCCAGCGACTGGGTCCAGTCGGGCAGCGCCGTATAGTACAGGTGGTGAGGCCCCGCCCAGATATAGGTAAAGGTGAGCGCCCAGAAATGGACGATGGACAGGCGATACGAATAGATGGGCTGATTCGCCTGCTTCGGGATGAAGTAGTACATCATCCCCAGAAAACCCGCGGTGAGGAAAAAGCCCACGGCATTATGGCCGTACCACCACTGCACCATGGCGTCCTGAACACCGGCGTACGCCGAATAGGACTTTGTCAGCGTCACCGGGAGTTCGGCGCTGTTGGTGATGTGCAGCATCGCGACGATGATGATGAATGCGCCGTAGAACCAGTTCGCCACGTAGATATGCTTGACGCGCCGGATGACGAGCGTTCCGAAAAATACGATCGCATAGGCCACCCAGACGACCGCGATCATGATGTCAATGGGCCACTCGAGTTCGGCGTATTCCTTGGAGGTCGTGATCCCCAGGGGAAGTGTGATGGCGGCCAGGACGATGATGAGCTGCCATCCCCAGAACGTAAACGCCGCCAGCTTGTCGGAAATCAGCCTGACGTGGCATGTGCGCTGGACGACGTAATAAGAGGTCGCAAACAGGGCCGAACCGCCGAAGGCAAAGATAACGGCATTGGTGTGCAACGGCCGTATGCGCCCGAAGGTCAGCCAGGGTATGTCGAAGTTCAATGCGGGCCAGGCCAGTTGCGCGGCAATTAACACGCCCACGGCCATACCGACCACCGCCCAGACGATGGTCATGACGGCAAACTGCCGCACCACCTTGTCGTTGTAGGTCGTCTGCTCAGACATCTGCCTCTCCTGAGTATTGGATCAATGGTTTCCTGCTACCTGCGAGCCAGCCCCGCAGATCATGTCGATGAATTCCGTTACCGGATTTCGCCGGGACCCGAGTCGTTATCCGCCCGTGACGAACTGTGGCCCGAATCCGTACCCCCAGAGGATCGCCGTTGCCGCCAGGGTCGCGACCAGCACCACCAGACCGACCCCCAGGACTGCGGAGGAAAAGAGAAATCCCCGTTCCGGCGTCGAGACGTCCATCATGATCGGCAGGCCCGTGTAGAGCAGATACACCGAATAGGCCAGTGCAGGCAGCCCCAGCACCATGTTTAGCCAGAGGATCGGGTAGAGTTGGAAAATACCGATCAGAAACAGAGGGGTGGCGGTGTAGGACGCCAGGACGATCGCCCTCGACAGGTGCGTCTCCGCATCATAGGTCTTGCCCATCCAGTGGATCAGGTATCCCACCGATGCCACGGCGACGAGCAGGGCAAAATAGGACAACACCGCAATGACCCCCGCACTCTGCACGGTGAGCTTGACCGGCGTTTCAACACCGATCTGCCATCCGATCTGCGATGTGCCGATGAAACCGCAGATGGCCGGAATCGCCGCGAGGAACAGGGTGTGTGTCGCAAAGCACTTGCCCGTGGTGCACTCCTCGTCGTGCAACCGCTGCCACTCCCGTTTCGGGTCCGTGAACAGACCGATAATATGCTTGATGACCACTGGCGACCTCCCCCGTTGTTCTCTTCGTTGGCCCTGAACCGCCATGCTCGATAGAGTGTAACCCGCCTCAGATATCGTGCATGCGGGTTGGAAACGCGGCGAATATTAGCACCATCTTCAATTCAGTAACCGGTTGACCTCCCCGTAGTGGAGATGGATCGACTCGGACTACCTGCCGGCACACACCACCGGGTGCCGTTCGCGGAAGGACGGCATGCGCATACAGCCGGGAATCGGGTCAACGTCACGGCAGAGAATCTCCGCTGCGCCCGTCAGCCCGCAATTTCCGTCATCAACCAGGGATCAACCTAACCGATCTTATCGTAACTCGCGATCCCCGGGTTGCCCTTCACGCCCTTGAGGACCGGGGTGTTGAGCTTCTCGATCTTCACGGTCCTTTCGCGGCGGAGATAGTCCGCCACCTGGTCCCACACCGCCGGCCCCGGAGACTGCGACCCCACCGTCGCCCAACCGGCCACGACGTATTGCTTTTTCTCGTCGACCGGCTTGCCGTTGTCGAGCGTCATCTCGGTGATCCGTTCCCCGAATGCCTTGTCCGGGCTGCAGACGTAGTCGAGCCCACCGACACGCACCATGTCGCCCCCCTGCTGGTAGTAGGGATCCGCATTGAAGAGGTTGTCGCAGACGTCTTCGAGGATCAGCTTGATATCCGCGCCGCTCATATCCCGGCGATAGGTCTCCGGGTAGGTCATGCAGGTCTGGTCCAGGACGTTCTCCATAAGAATCTTCTGACCTGCCAGCACCGTGGTCCCCCAGCGGAAACCCGGGGACAGCGAGATCTGGGCGTCGTTTTCCTGGATCAGAGCATCGCAGATGACCTGATCGAATGTGCCGTTGAAGTTCCCGCGCCGGTAGAGCGTTTCGTCGGCCACTGCCAGTTCCTCTCCAATCCACGCGAGATAGGGCTTGCGCGTTTTCTCGACGAAGGCGGTCATGGCCTTGTCGGGTTCGATCATGTTCGAGAACACGGGCAACAGGCGATAGCGGAAATCACGCACTTTACCGCCCCCGACGTCGAGGTCCATGACACCGAGGAACTTGCCGTTGGAACCGGCATTGGTCACCAGCGTGGTACCGCCAGGATTCTTGACCTCGGTGGGGGCCGGCATGCCGTCGTGGGTGTGGCCGCCGAAGATCACATCCACGCCCCTGACGATCGATGCCATCTTCAGGTCCACGTCCATCCCGTTGTGGGAGACGATGACGACCGCATCGGGCTTTTCCTGGCCCCGAATCTTGTCGACGATCTGCTGCATGTCGCCATCGTTGATCCCGAAGGTCCAGTTGGGAATGAACCGCTGGGGATTCGCGATCGGCGTGTAGGGGAAGGCCTGACCGACGACCGCGATACGTGCCCCGCCGACCTCCTTGATCGTGTAGGGGGGAAACACGTGGCCGGTGTCCTCGTCGTGGACCGGCGTGCCCTCGAACAGTGCATCTTCGCTGGCCTTGACGTTCTGGGCTACGAAATCGCCCTTGAAGGCCTCGACGTTCTTGAGCACCTCCTCGGCGAGATAGGTGAATTCCCAGTGCCCCGTCATCACATCGACGCCGAGCAGATTGCAGGCCTCGACCATGTCCATGCCGCGGGTCTTGAAGGCGGTCCCGGACCCCTGCCAGGTGTCTCCACCGTCGAGCAGCAGGCTGTTGCCGTCGCCGGCCGCCTGACGCAGCTGCTTCACCAGCGTCGCCAGGTGCGCAAATCCGCCCACCTTGCCGAATGTTTCCGCGTCCTCGGTGTAGTCCAGATAGGTGAAGGCGTGCGCCTGGATCGATCCAGGCGCTATATTGAAATGGGACAGCAGCGCGTCACCGACCAGGTGGGGCGGGTTTCCGTATGCGCCGCCAACGCCGAGATTGACGTTGGGCTCCCGGAAGTAGACCGGCGTCAGCTGGGCGTGACAGTCGGTCATGTGCAACAGGCGCGCGTTACCGAACTTGGGCACCTCATAGAGGTCGCTGGGTACCTTCTTCTTTGCGTACACCGACGTGGGCAACATCCCGGCGGCACTCGCCAATCCCATCAACTGAACGAATTCGCGTCTAGACAAGCTCATCCGTATCCCTCCTCCTTTGGTGTCACGGACGTGTACCCGCCCGTACGTCGGTGATCTGAACTGTGAATAACACGCCGCACGCACCGGGAACCATCGGGATCATAATGCGCTCCCGGAGGCCCCCTGATATACGCCGACCGGGCTGTTCTCGTATCCCGGCGAAGCCAGCGATTCGGCGGTGACCGGCAGCGCGATGATAACGTACTCGGGGCATGAACGTGATAGGCAGTACCCCCGAAACACCCCACCAGGAGGGGGTAAACCGCCATGCCAAGCCCCTCTGACTCGGGTATGCTGATTGGGTGGTTTCCACCGCTCTCAGGACCCTCCTTTGGTGAAGATGTCTTTGTCCGAATCCGCACCCGCGGCCTCGCCGGTTCCGGCAAAGGGCGAAGTCTGCTATCACTGCGGCCTGCCGGTCCCGCCGGGCACCGATATCCGCATCGACATCCTGGGTGAACCCCGCGAGATGTGCTGCCACGGCTGTCGTGCTGTCGCCGGCGCCATCGTCGACGGCGGCCTGGAGAACTACTACCGTTTTCGCACCGCGAACCCCGAGCAGGGCCGAGAGGTGGTCCCCGAATTCCTCAGCAGGGCCCGGGTATACGATTTGCCCCGGATCCAGGAGGGGTTTGTTACCCGGGTCGACGGAGAGGTGCGAGAAGCGACCCTGATTCTCGAAGGCATTACCTGCGCCGCGTGTATCTGGCTCAACGAACGGCACCTCTCGCACCTGCCAGGCGTGCTCGAGGCGCACATCAACTACGCGACCCACCGGGCCCGGATCCGCTGGGACGACACGCGCACCACGCTCAGCGCGATCCTGGAATCGATCGCCGCTATCGGCTACCGGGCATACCCCTGGGACCCGGGACGCGGCCGTGAGTTGCTCGAGGCGGACCGCAAGCTCCAGTTGCGCCGACTCGGCATCGCGGGCGCGCTCGGCATGCAGGTCATGACGATCGCGGTGGCGCTCTATGTCGGCGACAGCCGTGGCATGGACGCGGGTCTGAAGACCTTTTTTCACTGGGTCAGTCTCGTACTGACGGTCCCGATCGTCGCCTATTCGGCCCGCCCCTTCTTCCGCTCGGCCTGGCGCGACCTGTCCAACCGACGGGTCGGCATGGATGTGCCGGTAAGCCTCGGCGTGCTAGGGGCGTTCGGCGCCAGCGTATGGGCCACGGTGTCCGGGCAGGGACACGTCTACTACGAGTCCGTCGCAATGTTCGTCTTCTTCCTGCTGACCGCACGATACTTCGAACTCGTCGGACGCCGACGTTCGACACAGGCGCTGGACCGGCTGGTCAAACTGACCCCTGCGGTTGCAAGCCGAATCCCCCCGACACAGGACGCGATCGACGAGACGGTTCCCGTGGCCGACCTGTCTGCGGGGGATCGGGTACGGGTCCTGCCCGGAGAGCCGGTCCCCGCCGACGGTCGGGTTCTGGAAGGGGAATCCAACGTGGACGAATCCCTGCTGACGGGGGAAAGCATGCCGGTTGCACGAGGCCGGGGCGACGCCGTCATCGGAGGTAGTATCAACGTAGGCAGTCCGCTGGTGGTACGGGTCGACAAGGTCGGCCCGGATACCGCCCTGTCCCATATCCTGAGGCTGCTGGAGAGGGCGCAAGGAGAGAAACCCGACATCAGCCGAATGGCCGACCGCGCCGCCTCCTGGTTCGTGTCCGGTGTGCTGCTGCTGGCGCTGGCCACCGCAATCTTCTGGTGGAATACCGACCCGCAACGCTGGTTCGAAATCACGGTTGCGGTACTCGTCGTCACCTGCCCGTGTGCGCTGTCCCTGGCCACGCCCACGGCGGTCACCGCGGCCACCGGCGCGCTTGCCGGACTCGGTGTGCTTTCGACCCGAGCCAATGCGCTCGACACGCTGGGCCTGGCAACCGACTTTGTCTTCGACAAGACCGGCACACTCACGGCGGGACAACCCCGTCTGCTCGCTATCGAACCGTTTTCGTCCCTCACCGTCGGGGAGGCACACCGAATCGCCGCGGCCCTGGAGCGACACTCGGAGCATCCGCTGGCCCGCTGTATCGTCGAGACGGACAGCGGAGATCCGCTGCACGCCACGGAGGTCAGGGCCCGGCCCGGCGCCGGCATCACGGGCATGGTCGACCGGGAACGCTACTACCTGGGCAACCGGGACTATGTGACCCTTCATACCGCCCAGGTCCAGGTGTCGCAGGACGAGGAGCGGGACGACGCTGAGACCCGTGTATACCTCGCGACCGCCGCCCGGCCGGTCGCCGCGTTCTCCTTCGGAGACCAGCCTCGACCCGAGGCACGCGAGGTCATCGAAGGCCTGCGTGCCACGGGATTCACAGTCCACTTGTTAAGCGGAGACCGGACAGCGGTGACGCGCGAGATTGCGACGGCCGCGGGGATCGATTCCTGCCTCGCCTCGGGCCAGCTCTCGCCCGACGGGAAGCTGGCACGCGTCAGGGAGCTGCAGTCCGAAGGGGCCGTGGTGGCGATGGTCGGTGACGGGGTCAACGATGCCCCGGTACTTGCCGCTGCGGACGTTTCCCTGGCAGTCGGCAGCGGCGCCCAGCTCGCGATGACCTCCGCGGATATGGTCATCATGGGAAAGGACCTGTCGGTGCTGCGCACATCGGTGCGACTGGCGCGGGAGATGCGCCGCATCATCCACCAGAACCTCGCCTGGGCGATCGCCTATAATCTACTGGCGCTACCGGCCGCGGCCGCGGGGCTGATCACGCCCTGGATGGCGGCTCTGGGCATGTCGGCGAGTTCGCTGATCGTAGTCGCCAACGCCCTGCGCCTGACGCGGGGTCACACGCCGAGAGGAGTCTGAGGGTGGAAGTCCTGTATCTGCTGATCCCGCTGGCGCTGCTCCTGGTCGCCATCATCGTCGGCACCTTCTGGTGGGCCACCCATTCGGACCAGTTCGACGATCTCGAAGGACCTGCCTACCGCATCCTGATGGACGACGCCCCGCCAAAACCCGTGCGACGGGACGAATCCGAGGAAAGCGGGAAAAAGCAATCCAGCGGGGCGAAGCCAACGGATGCGTGATCGCGAAACAACGAATATCGGCTATCGGATTCTCCGTTACCGGCAGGATTCCCGAATCCTGCGAACCATGTCCAGACACGCCGCGGTATTCGGGCTCCTGCTCGGCACCCTTCTGGCCGGCTGCGCGAATCTGGCTTCGAAACCGGCCGCTCCCGAAGTTACCCTGGCCGGCCTCAGGTTCGTGGATGCGGGCCTGTTCGAACAACGCTTCGCACTCAGGCTCCGCTTACTGAACCCCAACGACTTCCCGATCGAGGTGCTCGGCATGAACTACAAGCTGCTGCTGGACGATCGCCCGTTCGCCAGCGGGGTCAGCAGCAAGTCCGTGAACGTCCCCGCATTCGGCGAGGGCGTGACGGAGGTCGAGGCGATCACCAACATCACCCGGATCGTCGGCCAGCTAAAACACCTGGCCACGACCGGACAGGGACAAGGCCCGGAAGCGCTGGACTATCGGATCGAGGGCGGGATCAAGCTGTCGAACTGGGGGACCAAGATCCCTTTCGAATATGAGGGAAAGATCGGCGGGCGAGCCATTGAATCTTCTCCCTCAACCGTTCAATCGCCTTAGGCGATTTCTGTCAAATGACATACCATTCTGCTTGCCTTTTCGTCCGTCCGCTGTGTTACGACAACAGTGACATAGATCGACTATGCGCCTGTTGTCGCGCCTTGATGACGAACGATCCCGGCGCGGCGCTGTCCCTGCTTTGCTTGGGCACCGGTCTTGGGCTTCCTGCCCAAGCCGTTCACTGCTTCGCAGCTCACCCGGCGCAATCTGGTA
>JAJDOJ010000061.1 GCA_022340215.1 Gammaproteobacteria bacterium | reverse complement strand
GACCACTCTACGAGACCCAGGGCAACTCTGGCGCGTAGATGAGTTTATCGAGAATCTGGGGGCAATAAGGGAAAGCGTCGCTTGCTTGGGGCTGTCCCTGGTAAGTTTGCGGGAAATCCTGGTGATGCCCGCCACGGAGCGGGAGATACTAGAGACACTGCTTCGCGAAAAGCTGCATCTGGGCTCCGATACGGAATTCATTGCCGAACACCTGGTAGCTTACCGAACGCCCTGACTAGGCTCTGTTGACATGCATCGTGGACGGCGGCTTTTTTACGGATCTTTTCCGCCCTGACGGCGTTGGATTCGATTTGCAATGGGGTGGCATTGCGCATCGAATCCACCTTGTCAGGACGAAAAATCCCTGGAAAATCCACTCGCCCAGATAAATGCCAACAGAGCCTAATGAAGTGAGCCGGGGGTAAGATTACACATGGAATTGGACCGACTCCAGCGGAGCTAGGCCGATTCCAGCGGGGGCAGGCTGGTTTCAAGTACTTTTCGGGCCCTCGGGGGTGTAAGAAAAGGCGCCCGAAAGTGCCTCAACCACCTAGATTTAACGAATTATTTGGAGGCTGGGGTCGGAATCGAACCGGCGTCCACGGCTTTGCAGGCCGCTGCATAACCACTCTGCCACCCAGCCTGTGCGCGTTTAAACCCCGGATCCGGAATCGCAAGAACCCCCCCGGTCGGGCACCGAGGCTTTCCGATAACTGGAGCGGGAAACCGGTCTCGAACCGGCGACCTCAACCTTGGCAAGGTTGCGCTCTACCAACTGAGCTATTCCCGCAAAATCCAGCCATCGATTATTTATGAGACGGATGGTTTCTGTCAAGCGGCGCGACCCCAAACCTGGGCCCGATCACGCCAGTCAAGGCGAATCGCGAGGTTCGGTTCAGGCCGGCTGCGAACTGATGTCGCGAATGGCGCGGCGCAGGTAATAGATCATCGACCAGACCGTCAGCGCCGCGGACACGATCAGCAGAACGAGCCCGATCTCGTACACCGGTACACCAAGAATGGGGTGAAACCAGAGCAGAAACAGCAGGGAAATAATCTGGACCGTGGTTTTCACCTTGCCGATGAAGGAAACCGCGACCGACCCTCGCCTGCCCTGTTCCGCCATCCATTCCCTGAGGGCGGAGATCGTGATTTCCCGGCCGATGATGATGATGGCGGATATCGACAACATGAGATCCGAGCCGTGTTTGTCCACTAGCATGACCAGCGCGACGGCCACCATCAGCTTGTCGGCAACCGGATCCAGAAACGCGCCGAATGCAGAGGTCTGGTTCAGCCGTCTGGCAAGGTAACCGTCGAACCAATCCGTGAGGCCCGCCAGACCGAAGATCAGTGAACTGACCGGGAATGCCCAGCCGTAGGGCAGATAGAACACGCACACGAAAAGCGGTATCAACCCGATGCGTAGCAGGGTCAGGGCATTGGGAAGATTCCAGTTCATTTGGTGTCTTCGTGCAGGTGATCGTAGATCGCGCGGGCCAGGTGCTGGCTGATACCCGGCGCACGCGCTAGTTCCTCGACGCCGGCCCTGGCCACACCGCGCAGACCCCCGAACTGCATGAGCAGGGATTGCCGGCGTTTGGGACCGAGACCGCGGATCTCCTCTAACCGGGAATTCGAACGGACCCGTGCCCGCCGCTGCCGGTGTCCTGTAACCGCAAACCGGTGCGCCTCGTCCCTCACCTGTTGTATCAGGCGCAACGCCGGGGAGTGCCGGGGCAGTATAGTGGGTGCGTCGGCCCCCCTCAACACGATCCGGTCGTTTTCCTGCCGACGGCCCTCTCCCTTGGCGACGCCGGCAATCAGGACACCTTCGACCTGGAGTTCCTCCAGGACCTCGGCTGCCTGGCGCAATTGCCCCTTGCCGCCATCGATCAGCAGCAGGTCGGGCAACTTTCCCTCACCACGCCTCAGCCTGCGGTAGCGCCGCTCGAGCGCCTGACGCATCGCGGCGTAGTCGTCTCCCGGCTCGATATCCGAGATATTGAATCGACGATAGTCCGATTTGACCGCACCCCCTTCGTCGAACACGACGCACGAGGCCACGGTCGCCTCGCCCGCGGTATGACTGATGTCGAAACACTCGATGCGTCGCGGGAGGAAATCCAGTCCCAGTGCTTTCTGCAATGACTCCAGACGCCGCGCCTGATCGACTGCCGACGCGTTGTGGACCTTCAGCGCGATGGCGGCGTTGCGCCTGGCCATGGCCAGCCAGCGGGCGCGCTCGCCGCGTACCGTGGCGACAAGGCCGACGTCACGACCGCGCCGATTTGCCAGCATCTCGCTCAGCGCCCCGCTGTCGGCAGGCGAATGACTCAGGATGATCTGCGGAGGAACCTCCTTGTCGACGTAGTACTGGCCCAGAAAGGCGGACATGACCTCACCGTGGGTCATCGCTTCGGGTAGCCGCGGGAAGTAACCCGTGTTGCCCAGATTGAGACCGGAACGGACCTGAAATACCTGCACGCACGCCACCGCAGCTTCGACCTCACAGGCGATGATGTCCAGATCCCCGCTTTCTCCACTGACGTACTGCCGTTCGGTCACGCGTCGCAGTTGCTCGATCTGGTCCCGATAGCGGGCGGCGGATTCGAAGTCCAGGGCAGCGGATGCGGACTCCATACGGCGCACCAGTTCCTGAACGACCTCCTCGCTTCGCCCTTCGAGAAACTTGATTGCATGGTCCACATCGGCGCGATAGGCCTCGGGTCCGATGCTTCCGACACAAGGCGCCGTGCAGCGCCTGATCTGATACTGAAGGCACGGCCGGCTTCGGTTCTTGAAGAACGTGTCTTCGCACTGACGGACCCGGAAAAGCTTCTGCAACTGGCCCAGGGTTTCACGCACCGCACCGGCGTTCGAGTAGGGGCCAAAATAGCGTCCCTTGCCACGACGTGCGCCGCGGTGAAAGGCCAGCGCCGGGTATTCCCGATCCGTCGAGACATAGACGTAGGGGTAACTCTTGTCGTCTCTCAGCGTGACGTTATATCGGGGCCTGAACTCCTTGATCAGGTTGCTTTCCAGCAGCAACGCCTCGACCTCGGAGCCGGTCACCGTCACCTCGATCCGGTCGGTCTTCTCCATCATCGAACGGTTGCGCACACTCTGGTTCGATTTCCGGAAATACTGGGAGACACGTTTCTTGAGATCGCGCGCCTTGCCGACGTAGAGAAGTTTTCCCTCGGCATCCAGCATGCGGTAGACACCCGGGCGATGCGTCAGGTGACGGAGGAAGTGTTTGGAATCAAAAGGTGCTCTGTCCGGACTCACGAAGGGATACCACCGCGACGCTAGCGGGATTCGCCCTCCGCGAGCAGCCTTCGGGCGGTATCGAACACCGCCGAGAAACCCGCCGCGGTGAGCCTTCCCGTCTGGGTGTTGTACCGGCTGCAATGGTAGGAGTCCAGCAGCCGCAAACCGCCTCCCAGCTCGTGCAGTGCGCCATGCGCGAAGCGATGCCGGCTGAGCGCCTCCCCTATGGCCCTCAGGACCGCGCCGTGCGCGACCGTGCCCAGAGCCAGGATCAGCCCCGGCCGCGGCAATGCGGCGATCTCCGCTGTCAGGAAACGGTTGCAGTTCTTCACCTCGGCGGTTAACGGCTTGTTTTCCGGCGGCAGGCACTTCACTGCATTGGTGATTCGGCATCGTCGCAGGGTGAGCCCGTCGTCGAAAGACCTCGAAACCGGTGCGGAACTGAATCCGTGGTCGTGCAGGGTGCGGTACAGAAGGATGCCCGCGAAATCCCCCGTGAACGGCCGCCCGGTGGCGTTGGCACCGTGCTTTCCCGGGGCCAGCCCGACGATCAGCAGCCGCGCCGCGGGATCGCCGAAAGGCTCGACCGGGCGGCAATGATAGTCCCGGTACTCGGCCTTGACGGCATCGAGAAACCCGGCGAGACGCCCGCAGCGGCGGCAGGCGGGGTCAAACGGAGGCGATTCCTGGGATTCGGTATTCATCAAGTCAGCGGCAGGCCGGCCCACCGTGAAATCCGCCATCGGGAAGCGCTGCGTCGGGAAGCGTCCGATCGGTATTGCCCGTACGCCGAATCAATCGGTGACGGACTTGTCCAGCATACCGCATTGCATGGCCAGGCGAATGAGGTCGACATCGCTGCGCACGTTCAGCTTTTCCTGCAGCCTTGTCTTGTAGGTGCTCACGGTCTTCGGGCTGAGGTGCAACTTTCTGGAGATTACCTGCGGCTTCTGCCCCTGGGTCAGCATGAGCAGTATCTGCATCTCCCGGTTCGACAGTGCCTCCAGGGGAGAGCTCTCCGCGCCTGGCAGCATGCCCAGGGCGAGACGTTGCGCGATCTCCGATGCGATATATCGCTCTCCGCGACTTACCCGGCGGATCGCCGTAACCATCTCGCTGACCTCGCAGCCCTTGGTCAGGTACCCCGCTGCGCCCGCGTCGATCATGCGCTTGAGCAGGGGACCCTCCTCGTGGACAGTCAGGGCGATGATCCGCACCTCGGGATCGACACGCAGTATGCGTCGTGCGGCCTCCAGTCCGCCGATGCCCGGCATGTTGACGTCGAGTAACACGATATCGGGGGAATACTGCCGCACCTGATCCACGGCCTCCTCGCCCGAAGCCGCCTCCGCGACCACCTCGATCCCTTCCGTAACGGAGTGGTCCTCCATCAATCGACGTATCCCTGCTCTCACGAGATCGTGGTCGTCAACCAGAAGGACTCTTATCATGTTATGCCCCTTCATCAAACCCGATTTCCCGGGACTCTCCCCGGAACCGCCACGGCTTCGCACTGTGGGCGCGCCAGCCGTCAACGCGCTATCGTATCTACCAGGTAGTGTAGGGTGTTTTCACGAGATTCACGTTGTAGTAGCGCGGGTCGTCCGAGACGTCGTCCGACACCCAGTCCGGGCGCTCGAACGACTCGCCAACCGCATCGAGTTCCACCTCGGCGACGACCAGGCCGGCATTGTCACCGCGGAACTCGTCCACTTCCCAGGTCTTGCCGGCATGCGAAACGAAGTGCCGCACCTTCTCGACCAACGGCTTTTCGCAAAGACGATCGAGCAGCGCATGCGCCTCGTCCAGCGGGATCTCGTACTCGAACTCCTGGCGCTGCACTCCGAGCTGGGCGCTCTTGATATTGAGGTGTCCCTTCGTGCCCGACACCCGCACCCTGACCGAGCAGCGGTCATTGTTCGCAAGATAGCCCTGGCGGTATTCGACGCTGTGGGTCACCACGGTCCGCCAGGAGTCGTCGCGGACGAGAAACTTGTGTTCGATTTCTTCCGGCATGTCCGATGATCGATATGGTTGGGGGCAGGCGGCTAGAACTTGAGCAGTGCCGAACCCCAGGTGAATCCCCCGCCGAATGCTTCCATGATCACCGTCTCGCCGGTCTTGATCCTGCCGTCCCGTACCGCCACGTCCAACGCCAGCGGGACCGAAGCCGCCGAGGTATTGGCATGATCCGCCACGGTCACCACGACCCTGTCCATAGGCATGTCCAGCGTGCGCGCCGTGGCCTCGATGATACGGTTATTCGCCTGGTGGGGGACGAGCCAGTCGATATCGCCCTTGCCGATATGGTTATGCGCAAGGGTCTCATCGACAATCCGTCCGAGGGTCTTCACCGCCATGCGAAACACCTCGTTGCCCTTCATCTGCAGGTGTGCATCGCCATTCAGTGTCTTGTCGTAGCCCTGCGAGATTCCATGCGGGACGTTGAGCAGGTGCTCGTAATGGCCGTCCGCATGGAGGTGCGTGGACAGGATGCCCGGCGTCTCGCTCGCCTCGACGACGACCGCTCCGGCCCCGTCACCGAACAGGACGCAAGTCGTCCGGTCGGTCCAGTCGATGATCCGCGACAGGGTTTCCGCGCCCACGACCAGGGCGCATTTCGTATTACCGGAACGAATGAAACTGTCGGCGACGCCGAGCGCATAGACGAACCCGGTGCAAACGGCCTGCACATCGAATGCGGCACAGCCATGGATATCGAGCCGTTGCTGCAGCAGACAGGCGGTGCTGGGGAAGACTTTGTCGGGCGTGGTGGTGGCGAACACGATCAAATCGATCTCTTCCGCGTCCCGGCCCGCAGCCTCCAGGGCGCGTCGCGAGGCCACCGCGGCGAGATCGCAGGTCGTTTCGCCGCGCCCGGCGATGTGCCGCTTCTTGATACCGGTTCGCTGCGTGATCCATTCGTCCGAAGTCTCGACCAGCAGCTCCAGATCGTGGTTGTTCAGCACCTTTTCCGGCAAATAGCCGCCAGTTCCCGTGATTCGCGCGTACATTAGGGGTCCGGACGTTCGTTGAGCATTTTCTGCAACTGCCTCTCCATGCGCATCGGGACACCCTCGGTGGCCTCGATATACGCAATCTTGATGGCATTCTCGAACGAGAAGGCATCCGCACAGCCATGACTCTTGACCGTGATGCCCTTCAGGCCAAGCAGGGTCGCCCCGTTGTATCGCCTGGGATCGACCTGCCTGAGCACGCTTCTCAACACGGGGACGGCGATGAGACCGGCCGCCTTCGAAAAGATGTTCCGCCCGAATCCGTCCTTGATAATCCGCGAGATCATCTTGGCCACGCCTTCACTGCTCTTCAGTGAGATGTTGCCGACGAAACCATCGCACACCACCACATCGATGTCTTCTCCGCAATAGATGTCGTCGCCTTCCACATACCCAATATAGTTCAGTGAGCTGGATCGAAGGAGTGAATTCGCCTCCTTGACCTGATCATTCCCCTTGATCGCCTCCTGCCCGACGTTGAGCAGGCCGACCCTTGGCCGGTCAATTCCGTCAACCGCACTGACCAGTACCGAACCCATTGTGGCAAACTGAAACAGGTGCTCCGCCCGGCAATCGACGTTTGCGCCAAGATCCAGCATGTGGGTCTTGCCCCCCACCGAAGGCAGCGCAGTCATGATGGCCGGCCGGTCAATACCGCCCAGTGTCTTGAGTACGAATCTGGCGGTGGCCATCAGGGCCCCGGTATTGCCGGCGCTGACGACGGCATCGCTCTCGCCTTCCTTGACCAGGTTGATGGCCACGCGCATCGAGGAGTCCTTCTTGCCTCGCAAGGCCTGCGCGGGAGGATCGTCCATCGTCACGACCTCGCTGGCATGCCGAATGGCCAGCCTGTCGGACTCGGTCTCGCCGAGTTTTTCGAACTCGGCATTGATCGCGCCGGAGTCCCCGACCAGGACGAGGCGCAACCCGGGATTGTGTTTCAGCGCGTTGCAGGCGGCCGGGACTGTCACGGACGGCCCGAAGTCCCCCCCCATCGCGTCGAGAGAAATGGTGCTCAGCCTGCTCATGGGCCGATCCACGGGGCCGCAGGCCATTGCGGGCCCCGGCGAGGCGCTAGCTCAGTGCGCCGGTCTTCTGGCACAAGGGGGTTGGTGATCTGGTAACGCTTGTGCGTTACCCGTGTCACTCTTCGTCTTCTTCGGGGGGCCGCGAAATGATCTCCTTCCCGCGATAGAAACCGTCGGGAGAGATATGGTGACGCAAATGGGGTTCACCCGTGGTCGTGTCCGCGGACAAGGTCGGTGATTTCAACGCATCGTGGGCGCGTCGCATGTCGCGCCGCGACCGGGTCTTTCTTCTCTGCTGTACAGCCATGATCGATCTCCTGCTTGTTCCGTGGTTGCCGGGCGCCGTTCTCAGTTCCCGGCGGCTACCGGTTCAACCCTTTCTGTTACGTAATTCCCTCAAGACCTCAAAGGGATTGACCCTCGGCTCGTCCTGCCGCCCTGCGTCCGGAGTCACCTGCAAGGCCAACACCTCGCTGTCACAATCAGCGGTGTCCTCGTGCATGGGTATGTCCGGCACCGCCAGCAATATCTCATCCTCGACGAGCAAGTGGACGGCCAGTCTGCCGTCCACCGGCGCTACCGTTTCGTACCCTTCCTTCTGCCCGGTATCCTCCTCGGGCGTGTCCGCGATCGCCAGATCCGAACGCCTGTCGACGTTCAGATTCATCTCGCCGAGGCAACGCTGACAAACACACAGCAGCCTGGCTTTGACGCCGATCCGGACCAGACCGAAACCGTCAGGGTGCCGGTCGAACTCGAGCCTGGCCCGCGCGGCGTCGCAGCCCGGCCGAAGCCCGGCGGCGTCAAGACGCTGCATGCACGAAAACGGGACGTCGCCATCCAGGCTCGCCCTCTGATCGGCCATCTTGAAGGGATCTACCCACCGCGGCAGCACGTCAACCTTCCCGGCCATCCCCGCGCTCCTGGTGAAAACCTACTGGTGTGCCGTATGGGCACCGACTCGGCCCATACGAAACCGCGAATTCTACTTTGCCACCGGTTTCCGGTCAAAAGCGAATGCAGGTCGGGCCGAACTTGCGCGGCATGCCGCAGGGGCTATCATCACGGCACGATCACGACGCAGCAGGGGTCCTAATGCCGCCATGAGAACCGTCGTACTCGCATCCGGGTCGATCTACCGCCGGGAACTGCTCGGCCGCCTCGGCATCGAGTTCGAGTCCGCCTCTGCGGACATCGACGAGTCCCGCCGACCGGGAGAATCACCCGGCGATATGGTCGAGCGCCTGTCGTTCGAAAAAGCCCAGGAACTGGCGAACCGGGATCCGGAGTCCCTGATCATCGGCGCCGACCAGTGCGCGGTCATCGGCGAGGAAATCCTGGGCAAGCCGGGGGACTTCGACCACGCCTTTCGACAGCTCAGGAAGGCCTCCGGGAAACCGGTGGTATTTCATACCGGGCTGTGTCTCCTGGATGCCAGGGACGGATCGCGACAGCTCGACGATGTCGAATTCGAGGTACGGTTCCGTGAGCTGAGCGACGATCGGATCGCGGCCTACCTGCGGCGCGAGCAACCCTGGGACTGCGCCGGCAGCTTCAAGTCCGAGGGGCTGGGTGTCGCGCTGTTCGCCGGCATGCGGGGTGAGGATCCCTCGGCGCTGATGGGGCTGCCCCTGATCCGGCTCGTGACAATGCTGGAAGCAGCGGGCCTGCGGGTGCTGTAAGCCGATTCCCCCGCGGTGGCCTATCGAACCCTGGCCCCGAACAGCCCGGATTCCAGCGCCGCGGTCAATTCCGCTCCGACCCGATCGGAAAGCCGGGTCAGCCAGTCGCGTTTGCGTGTGTAGTCGACGATCTCCTCTTCCCCGACGACCTCACGCGCGACATAACCCGCGCTACCGAGCGCATCGACCAGACCCAGACTCACCGACTCGTCCCCGGTCCAGATCAATCCGGAGAACAGCTCCTCTCCACCAGCGAGGCTGTCACCGCGTCCCTGCTTGACGACCTCGATAAACTGATCGTGAATGTCGTCCAGCAGTTTTCGGATGTGTCCCGCCTCCAGTTCATCCAACGGCAGAAACGGATCCAGCAGTGCCTTATGGTCACCGGCCACGAACAGCCTGCGCTCGACCCCGACCTTGTCCATTGCGCCAACGAACCCGAAGCCGTCCATTCGCACACCGATGGATCCAATCAGGCTTGCCTTGTCCGCGTAGATCTCGTCGGCCGCGACGGCGACATAATAACCCCCAGAGGCCGCGATATCGGCAATCACCGCGTAGAGCGGTTTATCGGGATACTTCTCGCGCAGGCGTCGCATCTCGTCATTGATGTAGCCGGCCTGGACTGGACTGCCGCCCGGACTGTTGATGCGCAGGATCACGGCTTGCGCATCGTCGTTCTCGAAGGCGTCACGCAGCCCCTTGACGACGTTGTCCGCCCCGGCCTCCTGGCCGGGTGCGATGACGCCCTTCAGCTCCACGAGGGCAGTGTGCTTGCCCTTGACTACGGAATCGACGTAGTCGCCCTGCCAGATCAGATACAACAGGGCCGTCAGATAGGCGAAGGTCAGCATCTTGAAGAAAATGCCCCAGCGACGGGCGCGGCGCTGCTCCTGGATTCCGGCAATGGCGATGTCCCTGAGCATCCTTCGCTCCCAGGCACCTGAGTGGTCATCCGGTTCTGCTTCCTTTGTCATGCCTATCCACTTCATTCGATTGGTGATCCTGTCGTTGTCAGACGCATCTGCATTTCGCGGGTTCCGCAGGCCAGTCGCGGGGATTCGTCTGCGGGTCGAACGGCGGCGAACAGTCTACACAAACGCCACGTTCCCACCGGGGTCCCACGGGAGCCGCACACGGGACGGCTCAGCAATGACCGAGCCAGGCTGGCAAGTCGGAGATCCGGTCGATCACGCCGGTCGGCTCGAGACGCAGCAGGCGCTCCAGTTCATGGACCCCGTAGCTCACGGCAAGCGCCCCCGCCCCCGCGGAAAACGCCATCCGGATGTCATATTCGGTGTCGCCGATCATCAGTGACCGTGAGGGATCAACACCCAGCTCATCCATGATCTCCAGCATCATCTTCGGGTGCGGTTTGGAGTACGCCTCGTCGGCACAGCGGCTCGCGCTGAAAACACGGCGCAGGCCCGAATCGCGCAATCCACGCTCCAGCCCCGCGCGGCTCTTGCCGGTTGCGACGGCAAGGAGATAGCCCTGTCCGGCCAGGTATCGAAGCACCTCGTGGACCCCTTCGAACATCGGGCTCGGTGTCTCGTCCCGGTAGAGAAACACCTCCCGGTAGGCCGCTATGATCTGTTCGACGAAAGCCTCGTCCCCGTCCGGGAACAGGGTCAGGACGGCTTCGGTCAGCCCGAGGCCTATGATGTTGCGAATCTCGGCTTCGCTGCGCGGAGCCGCACCGGCCTCCGCGATCGCGCTCTGCACGCAACTGACGATGCGCGCCTCGGAGTCCATGAGCGTCCCATCCCAGTCGAATACGAGCAGGCGGTAAGCCTCGCGACCTGCGGCCTTGTCCCGATTCCCTGGCGATCTTTCCGCGACCGCAGACCGCAGAGCGCGGGAATCACCTGTCACCGGAGACCACCTTCCCGCACGCACGCTGGTTCCCCCCACCCATTGCCGTCAGCACCGAGATCAGTTCCGGATCCAGCGGCGCGGTCAACCGATATCGACGCCCGGTAACAGGCATTGTGAAATCCAGCGTTTCGGCGTGAAGGAACATGCGCGACAGGCCGAACGCACGCATTCGACGGTTGAATTCGAAATCCCCGTATTTGGTATCGCCGGCGACCGGGTGACCGATCGAAGCGGCATGCACTCGGATCTGATGGGTTCTTCCGGTGTCGATCGTCGCCTGCACCAGCGTGGCGACACCGAAATGCTCAACCGGCCGAAACAGGGTTCTTGCCGGCTTTCCCCCGTCATCGACGCTGACCCGCCCACCCGACGGGTGTCGGCTCAACGGACGGTTTACCCGCCGGACACCGTCCCGCCACTGCCCCGCCAGGAGTGTGGCGTAGCACTTTCTCACTGCACCGCGCCGGAACAGCTCGTGAAGGGCATTCAGCGCGGGGCGGTACTTCGCGACGACGACGCAACCGCTGGTGTGCCGGTCGATACGGTGCGCGAGTTCCAGCACTTGTGCGTCAGGCCTGCCGTGACGCAGCAGTTCGATCAGCCCCCAGTCGATATTGCTGCCGCTGTGCACCGCCATGCCGCCTGGCTTGTTGATCACGATGACATCGTCGTCCTCGAGCAGGATACCTGCCAGCGCCGCTTTCACCCAGGCCCTTGGAGGCGCCGCGCGTTGCGCTTCGCGGTCCCGGATCCACATCGGCGGGATCCGCAGACGGTCTCCGGCCCGCAGGCGGTATCCGGCCTTGACCCGCCCACCATTGATACGCACCTGTCCGCTGCGGAGCAGCCGGTAGACGTGACTGGCCGGAATGCCCTTCATTCGACCGGCGAGGAAGTTGTCCACCCGTTGCCCCTCCGCCTCCGGACCGATCTCGACGTACCGGACGGGCTCGCGCGTCATTCCCTTGTCGACGACCTCACTCAAGACTCTCGATCCTTGCGCCCTTGCGCCTCATTACAGGTTTGAAGACCCCGTTCATCATTGCTATATTGTACAGGTCGAATTGAGGAAAACCTTTCCCGACTCCCACAGCCCCGGAGCGATATGCCGGGACCATCAGTAAAACCCCGGGGGCGGTGCGCTCCGCCAGCCACGCGGTCGCCCGTGTTTTCCAGATTCCCGCGTTAGAGGTCTCACGGTGTTCGCCGGATGTGCGGGCCTTCGACCGGACCCGATTTTTGGTGACTTCCGGTTGGTCGCATTCGGCGCCCGTGAAGCAACACCTTTTACGCCTCCAGGCCAGGGACAGTTACGGGACAATTCCCGGCATGCGGGTTCAGACCCCGACCCGGCAACTTCCCGAACGAACAAGCCACTTCGCTCCAAGTTTATACATGATATACACACGATAAGTGGGCGATTATTTTAACAAATTCCTGTTTCAAGAAGCCCGGTCAGTAGAACGCCTGCTATGGGCGCTGCTCGGTACCGCCGTTGGTCACCCGTCGCGGGGACCCCATCCATCGGCCGGATACGAAACGATCGTGGCCGCCCGGAACCAGGAAGCAGATTTCCAACAATCACATGAAACGAATACTTATCAACGCAACGCAGCAGGAAGAGCTGCGTGTGGCCATGGTCGATGGTCAGAAATTATACGATCTTGATATCGAGACCCCGTCCCGCGAGCAGAAAAAGGCCAATATCTACAAAGCCGTCGTCACGCGTATCGAGCCCAGCCTCGAAGCGGCCTTCGTCAACTACGGTGCGGAACGACACGGGTTTCTCCCCTTCAAGGAGATCGCCAGGAGCTATCTCGATCCGGAGGCGATCGACGAGCGCAATCGACCGATCGTAAAGGACTCGCTCAAGGAAGGTCAGGAACTCGTCGTCCAGGTCGAGCGCGAGGAGCGCGGCAACAAGGGAGCGGCGCTGACGACCTTCGTCAGCCTCGCCGGCCGCTATCTCGTCCTCATGCCCAACAACCCGCGCGCCGGCGGTGTGTCACGGCGCATCGAGGGAGACGACCGCAACGAGGTCCGTGAGGCACTGAACCAGCTCGACATCACGACCGGCATGGGGGTGATCGTTCGCACCGCCGGCGTCGGACGATCCGTCGAGGAACTCCAGTGGGATCTCGATTACCTGCGCGCCCTCTGGGAGGCCATCCAGACCGCCGCCGACGAGAAGGCCGCCCCTTTCCTGATTTACCAGGAGAGTAACGTCATCATCCGGGCGCTTCGTGACCATCTGCGCAGCGATATCGGCGAGATCGTCATCGACGACACCGACGTCCATCGGGACGCCACGGAATTCATGCAGACGGTCATGCCGCATAACCTCAAGAAGCTCAGGCTCTACGAGGACCACGTCCCCCTTTTCAACCGCTTTCAGATCGAGAACCAGATCCAGTCGGCTTTCGATCGCGAGGTCACCCTGCCCTCCGGCGGCGCCCTTGTCATCGACCATACCGAGGCACTGGTTTCCATCGATATCAACTCGGCCCGCGCCACCAAGGGAGCGGACATCGAGGAAACGGCCCTGAACACGAATCTGGAAGCGGCCGACGAGATCGCCAGGCAGTTGCGGTTGCGCGATCTCGGTGGACTGGTCGTCGTGGACTTTATCGACATGCTGCCCAGCAAGAACCAGCGCAAGGTCGAACAGCGCCTGAAGGATGCGCTTCGCGTGGATCGCGCCAGGGTGCAGATTGGACGAATCTCCCGCTTCGGTCTGCTGGAGATGTCCCGACAGAGACTGCGTCCGTCGCTGGGCGAATCCAGCCAGGAGGTGTGTCCCCGATGCAGTGGACACGGCCGCATCCGCAGCGTGGATTCCCTGGCCCTCTCGATCCTCCGGCTCATGGAGGAGGACGCGCTCAAGGAGAACACGGTCCGCGTCATCGCCCAGGTCCCGGTGGAGGTAGCTACCTTTCTGATCAACGAGAAGCGCGAGGCCCTGCTCGATATCGAGACACGTCACAAGTCACGGATGATGATCCTGCCGCACCCTGACATGGTATCCCCGCATTTCGAGATCGAGCGCGTCAAGATTGGCGACAGAACCGCTGTCGACCAACCGAGTTACGAGATGATCACACGGGACGTCCCGGACCTGCCGTTCACGAGCGAGAGCAAACCCGCCGCAGACAAGCCGGCGGTCAGCATGGTGGCCTCTCAGCGCCCGGCGCCATCGCCATCGGCAATGGCGCCGGCAGCCCAACCGAGACAACACGGGCCGGGGGTATTGTCACGGATCTGGGGCGCCCTCTTTGCGCCTATCGATGCGGCGGAACCGGTCAAACCTGACAGGGCCGTACGCCAGCAGAGCGAGTCCAGGGGCCGTGGCGAACCGGGGAGTCGGCAGCGCACGGCCCGCAAGGGTTCCCGCCAACGTCCTTCCGATGGTGCCGGCGCAGACAAGCCGTCTGCCCAGGAAAAGCGACCACAGAAACCCGAAGGCAGCGGAAACACCAGGTCACGGTCAGGCAACCGCTCTCGCCGTGGCCCCCGGCAACAGGGAAGAGCCGCGGCGGACTCCCGCGGACCCGCCGAGGTGAGAACAACCACTGACGCCGTCGCCCAGGCCCCTACCGAGGAGTTCCGAAAAATGCCTGCCGCGGAGTCGCAGGAGAAAACCGAATCGGGCGCCGACGCGCAATCTACAACCGCAGCGGAACAACCGAGGGAGAAGAGCGAATCCAGGCCGCGAAGGAGGCCAAGACGTCGCTCGGGTGCCCGGCGATCGGAGTCCGCGTCTGCCCGGCAGCGGAACGAACCGGGCAATCCGGAAAACGGTGGTGCTTCGGAAAATCAGCCGGAGGCGGCGGAAGCACCTAAGGCGCCCGCCACCGCGAATACCGGCCCGGAAGTCCCGACCAAGACCACGGATGCACCGACGACAACTGGATAGCAGCGATGCGATCGCGCCTGACATCCGTCTGGCGTAATCATGGGAACGGGGGTTGACAGCGTGCCGTCGGTTGCGCACCCGGGAAACCCCTGGACGGAATTGAAACGGACCTAAGGCGATTGCCGGAAAATGGCATACCAGATTGCACCGGATTTTCGTTCGTCATCAAGGCGCGACATCAGGCGCATAGTCTAACTATGTCACTGTTGTCGCAACACAGAGGACGGACGAAAAGACAAGCAGGATGGTATGTCATTTGACAGAAATCGCCTAAGGCCAAGGTCTCGCAGCGATCGGGAGCGATCGGCCGTGTGGGCAAAGCGCTACGCAGCGATGCACCGCTTCAGACCACAGGTCGTAGAGACTACAACCTGTGGCGGTCGCGGATGTACTCCAGCAGGCCGCGACTGCCCTGCTCGACCAGGTCGAGCACCCGCTCGAATCCGCTCCTGCCCCCATAGTAGGGATCCGGCACCTCCCTGCCTGGGCGGCCGTCACCGAAATCGAGCAACAGTCTGATCTTGCCCTCCTCCCCCGGCGGAGACATCTCACGCAGGTGCTGCAGGTTGTCGCTATCCATGGCGACGATGTAGTCGAACGCGCTGATATCGAAGTCCCCGGCCTGGCGTGCACGCTGGGAGCGAATATCGTAGCCCCTGCTCTCGGCGGCGGACTGCGCCCGCGTATCGGGAGGGTGCCCGATGTGATAGGCGTGGGTACCCGCCGAGTCCACGAAGACATCGCTTTCCAGGCCCGCCTCGCGAACCAGACGCTCAAACACACCCTGCCCCATCGGGGAACGGCAGATGTTACCCATGCACACGAAGAGCACTCTGACTTTTACCTTCATTGTCAACAAGTTACATACATTTCCAAGCCATCATTTTACACTGTTTCAGCTGTTCTGTATCACGTAACATCAAATAGTTGCATGTCCTTGTCAAACGCTGCAACGCGGCTGCGGGACACCAGGCGAGCGCCTGAAGGGTTAGCTTGTCAGCGCCCATGGACGGCGTTGCGCCGCTTGAAAAGGGAGCGGCCATTCCCTGCGAGGCGCGCCTTGCCATGAACGCTGACAAACTAACTGAACTCGCAATTACCTGTATTATCTGTTGGACAGAGCACCAGCAACAGGGAAAGGCTAATGGACGACATTGACCTGGAAATGGTTAAGTCGCTGATCGATGTGGTTGATCGGGTTCAATTGACCCTCGACCGGATCCAGGGTGTAGCGGCGGTAGCCGGACGCTACGTTGAAATGGAGGTAGGGGATGCGGACCTGGCGAAATCCGTCTACCTATGTGGCGGTCTCGCCAGGGAACTCGATGAGTTCGTTAGTGACTGGTGGGAGGCGGAACGTAAGAAATCGCCTTAGTCGTTCTTTTTCTCGATAGCTTTCAACCGTTCCCAAACGCGTTCGTTCCACCAGTCAGACGGCTGGGGATTGTATATCGCCGCATCCAGTTTCAGTATCGCCCCGCTCAGCGCTCCCGGACAAAGCCGTGCGAGCGTGCTCAGGTTGTTCGGCGAGTCCTCCTTCCAAATATCATAGGCCCAGTCTATCAGGGCATTCCGTGCTGCAATGGCATCCCTCGCCTCGTAAGCGGTCTTGACGGCCAGTATCTTAGGGTTAGGGACCACCGGTGGCTCGGCCTCTACCTCCGCCGCGGGGGCTTCGACAGGTTGTGCATGAAGCTCCCGGGTCGGTGATCGCCTGCCCCGCTGGCTCCACCACCAGGCAACAGCGGTGGACAACCAACCCAGTCCAAATATCCAGGTTAGCCAGTGGCTTGCAGACATCGATATCGTCGACCTGTTGCTCGTTTCATCGATGTCCGGCGGGGATCTCAACGGTTGATCCGTCCGTGCCTGAGCACCGCTCTGGAAACCGGGCATGGTCAACGACGGAGATGGAGCCGCCGGTGCGCTCGGCTGTAAAGGACCCGCAGCACCGTTTCCCCAACGGGAGCTTGGCATTCGGCTCGGCCCGTAGCCCTGGAACGGTGGCGGCGAGGCGAATTGGCCGGATCCCGGTACCTGCTCGAACGGCGACATCGGTCGCTGTTCGAATTCCGGCTCTCCGGCACCAACCACCGCCTCCTTTACCTCTATCGGTATCGGATCGGTGGCGACCCTGTCGAATGCGATCGCAGGAATCTCCAACTGACCGGCTCGTTTCGGTCTAAGCGTGAGTGTCAGGCTGGCGCGGTGCTGTACGTTGCCGTTGATAATACGGGTACTCTGGCTTTGGCTGCGCCAGAGAATTTCAAAATCCTGATACAGCGGTGACAGGTCGGGCGGGGCATCGGACTCGCCACTCATCTCCAGCACCAGTTGCAGGGTTTCATTTCGGGCCAGACCATCTCTGGAAACACTCGCGATGATATCCGCCGCCATCACACCCGACCCCGTCAGCCAGAAAACGAGTAAAACGGCGAATCTGAATGGTCTGGAGTGGCTCATGACTGTCTCACATTCGTATGCTCCGGGGCGGCATCCGCTCGGGGCAGCAGTCTTCACCGATCGGTTTTTTCCAAATCTGCCCAGCGGGCCGACACGGCTCTTTGCTTCTCCGATAAATAGATTACAAACTTCCCATCTGATTAAGTCAAACGACGTCTTTCCGGGACCTAACCCATCTTTCTTTGTCACTTTCCACCCCGATCATCTCCAATTTCTCCAAACAGCGGGTTACTGCCCAAATAAATTTCGTTAGAAATCGGCGGGGTAGAGTTTTAAGGGTTGCAGATTAGCAAATGTAGTGACATAATGATACGAATAGGGGTTGACGCCGAACGGCCGCGGTCGTTGTCATGGAATCTGTGCGCGAAGCGGTAATTTTGCGGGGGTTTGCGATCGACTGCGCAAAACCCCTCGGAATTATCCTAGCCGGCGTTGGGTCCGCACGAGGCTGCAAACCGGTCATTAATTGGGCTGAGGATCGTGGCGGCTGCTGGTCGGTCGGGACCGCACTCAGGCGATTGCCGGAAAGTGGCATACCAGATCGCGCCGGGTGAACTGCGAAGCAGTGAACGGCTTGGGCAGGAAGCCCAAGACCGGTGCCCAAGCAAAGCAGGGACAGCGCAGCGCCGGGATCGTTCGTCATCGAGGCGCGACAACAGGCGCATAGTCGAACTGGGGAACGGTTGTCGCAGCACAGAGGACGGACGACAAAGACAAGCAGGAACGTATGTCATATGAGTCATTTGACAGAAATCGCCTCAGTCCGCATCGCAACTCGAGTGACTGAACTCGAGCGGACCCGCGGGTCCCGTCCATCCGCTGGGTCTGTCAAGCAAAACCCTCTCGAATACCGCCTTGCAGCCATTGCCGTAATGGATCGTGTAACTGGGCAGATCGATTGAATGCAATGTCGAGGAAATCCTCGGATGCGCTCTGATGTATCCCACCATGACATCCAGGTCCTTCATGTTCTGATATTGTGGTGGCAGTGCGGCGCTCGCCGCTTGTACGATCGAAACGATTATTAACGACAATAATTTCATTTCTGTCCGGACAGCCGGGAAGCCGAATCCCAACGATGAAGTCGATGACCGCCCTGATACTGGCAGGAAAATCGCATCTCGTACCAGGCGACAGGGCCCAGCTTTCATCATGCTCTGCCTCCGTCGACACTCTTCGGGTGGTCCGTCGGTGCAAACAGCACCCCTTTCTAGCTTGCCTTGCCTGCTGCCGTAGCCTCGGGTATTTCCACTAGCTCCCCTGTCTTACAATCATAAATATAGCCGTACACGGGAATATCCGAAGGCACCATAGAACTGCTTCTGATGCGTTTGACGTCCTCGACGACACTCTTCGCGTTATCACTGATGGTAAGCCAGTTTATATATTTGCCATCGGTTGTCCCGCCGCCTGCATTACTATCATGCCAGCCGGTCTCGTCGACGCTTGCCGTTTTAAGACTGCTTGACAATAGGTCGCCCATAATCTCTGTCGTGAATGTCTCCATGCCACAGTCGGTATGATGTATTACAAACCATTCCTTGGTCCCAAGTAATTTATAGGAAATCACCAGGGAACGAATCGCATCATCGCTTGCTCTGCCACCGGCATTGCGAATCACATGGGCATCGCCTTCGGCGAGCCCTGCGTATTTCGCTGGATCGAGGCGAGCATCCATACAGGTCAATACGGCGAACTGCCTGCCAGGAGGCATGGGTAAATCGCCCTTATCACCGAAGCTTGCAGCATATTCAGCATTCGCCGCCATCACCTCTTCTACGACTTTACTCATCTTCATTCTCCTCGGGTTCACCGCTCTTTATATGAATGGACTTCCCAGGCAGTGACTATGGGAAATCCTTAACGAACACTGCAGGCAACGCGACGAGACGGACAACTCGGCGCAGGTCCGATAAAAGCCCTAACTCGCTAGCCAGGCCTCCGCTTCTGCCTCCTGGTCCCGATCGAATGCCTTGATCTCCAGGCCAGGCATCAGCGCGCCTTCGAACTCACTCACCTTCTTGATCCATCCCGTGTCGACCAGGACCGCCGCCCGATCGAACTTCCCGATGACTCTGAGCAGTTCCGGTAGACGCGACAGCTCGATCCCGATGGCCCCGAATGTCGGAAACTCGAAATCATCGATTCGATACAGCATCCTTCCGTGCTCGATGCTCGCTGTCTCACTGATCAGTTCCTCGAGTGCGAACCTCATTTCGTCACTGTCCAGCTTGCCGCTCAGCTCGATGTCCACACGGTTAGGACCGTTCGGGGTTACCTTGAACATGTGCCCTCCCAAGATTAGATTGCGATCCACGGGGGAAATTCACCTGGTGTCACCATCTGCAGAAGATCTCCGCCACCTTACCGGCCCCGACCAAGGTCGATGCCGCCTATTCTACCCGTCACGGACAGGTTTTCCCGGCACGCACGCCCTCTTCGTCCCGTGGCAGCGTTGCGATTCCTTGCAATAGAGCGGCTATTACGCGTCATCGCGTCTTGCCACGAAACGAATATGACACATCACTTTCTCGTGAAAACCTGTCCGCGACGGGTCTCTTTCAGGCGACTACTCCGCCCGCAACGCCTCCACCGGATCCATTTGCGCGGCCCTTACCGCCGGGACCACACCAGCGACGAGGCCGATGACGATCGCAATCGCCTCTGCCAGCAACACATAGAACATCGGTACGTGGACCGGGAGTGCGGGTAACGCGGCGTGCAGGGCCCAGGCGATGCCGAGCCCTAAGGCGAGCCCGCTCAAACCGCCTGCGGCGGCGAGCACGATCGCCTCGCCGAGGAACAGGGCGAGGATCTGCGATCTCCGGGCGCCCAGCGCGCGCAGCAGCCCGATCTCGTTGGTGCGCTCGTTGATGGCGATCGTCATGATGGTGACGATCCCGATCGCGCCGACCAGCAAGGAAATCCCGCCGATCGCCGAGACCGCGATGGTCAGTATATCAAGTATGGCGCCGAGGACGTCCAGCATCTGCTGCTGGGTAGTGATGGTCACGTCGTCCTTGCCGTGGCGTGCCTTCAGGGTGTCCTCGATCCCCTCGACGACCTTCTCCACCGGCGTGTCCTTGTCGTACATCAGATCGATCTCGAACAGGGACTCGTTGTTGAACAGGCCGAGCGCACGGGCCGCCGGGATGTAGACCGTATCGTCGAGATCGAATCCGAGGACCGTCCCCTTCGATTCCATGATCCCGATCACGCGATAGCGATTGCCACCGATGGTAATACGCTGGCCCAGCGGGCTGCGTCCGGCGAACAGTTCCTGGCGCAACTTGCTGCCGAGCACCGCGAAGGCCCGTGGGGCCGTCGGATTGTCCGCGGGCAGGAAGCGCCCCGACCTGACCTTCATGCTGAAGGCCTCTGGCATCATGGGACCCACCCCGTAGACCGTCGTCCGCCGCCGCCGGTTGCCGGCCTCGACCTCGGCGTTCCCCTGCACCAGGGGAACGACCGCCCTGGCGAACGGCAGTTTCTTCAGGGCGAGCGCGTCTTCGATGGTCAGGGGACGGTCCGTGCCGAAGGCGCCCATACTGGTGCCCGCGGTAGTGGCCTTGCCCGGATTGATGCCCACCAGCGTCGTACCGAACTGGGTGAACTCCGACAGCACGAAACGGTGGACGCCCTCCCCGATCGAGGTCAGCAACACCACCGCGGCGATGCCGACCGCGATGCCCAGTGCGGTGAGGAAACTGCGCATGCGGCGCGCCGTCAGCGAACTGCTGGTGAGCCGGAGAAAGTCCCTCGCACGCATGGCAGGCTACCGTCTCGACAATGCGAAGGTCTTGCTACACGCAGCCATACTTTTCACCTTTATATTCATACTGTTACAGAGATTTCCCTGTAAGCATTCGGCGTACCCGTCCCTGATCAATCGAGGGTTAACGGGTGCCTGAAGTCAGGCTCGAGAGGGTAAAGCCATAAGTCCTTGATGGGAACACTGCGCTTCCCTTCCTGGCCGAGTTGTCCACGGCCTTGGGTTTGGCCGATGTATTGCCAATTGGCGGCCTTGTAGCAGGTGCCGGTAAAGCGCTCGGTATCGACGAAGCCCAAAAGCCTCGTCGCGGCGTTGTTCCATGCCCGCCAGCGCATCGATCAGAGCCTGGTGGCGCTCGGCGAACGCCGGCGACTGTTGTTCCAGGCGAAGCGCTTTGTCCCATTCGTCCAGGCGCTGTTTGTTGATCCGGTACAGCTCCCGGATCGCCTCCACCCACTCGAACCTCCACGCCTGGTGCTGCGGGAAGCGGCGCGCAGCAACGATAAAGTCCCCTCGCACATGGCCCAATATGGCAGATGGCAGATCCCACAGCACGGCGCTCCCCCGGGCGAACGCCCGACACGGGGTCAGGACACCGATCGTACCACCGCAATCCAAGCCATCCGCGATGCACGAAGTCCTTGTATCCTTATCCAAATTTGCGTGAATCTCCAATCGTCTGACGCAGAGTCCTCGCCGACGTGAAATTCTCATTGATGATGGGTTTGCTGGCCCTCGCGTGTACCCAGGCAATCGCCGCGAGTCTTACCGGAAAAGTACGCCTCCGAGCAGTCGCACCGACCGGCGCCTGTATGCCGATGCGGAGACCGACGCGCGTAACGCAGGGCGTGGCTTGCGGCAAGAGCCTTCTCCGATTCCTCCGTGGGAGTGGCGAAGAGGTGTGCGCCAAGCGGCAGATTCTCGATGACCCAGCCCGACCTACGCGCCGATCCGACTCCTCTTGGCCATAACACACCCGATCGTTACTGTCCGCTGGCCTATCGTCAAGGCTCAAGACAACAGTACGTAGCGACAAACAGAACGCGAGTCGGTGAGCCGCACATGGGGTGGATCGCCTATCCGCCACCAAGACTCCCGTGCGCCATGAGGTCATAATCATGCAGAATAGGCGCTCCGTCGATCGCTACCGAACCCATGAGACAGGCAGAAGTGACCGCATTCGACGTCTTTCTCTCTCACAACGGTAACGACAAGCCGCAGGTACGCGCGCTCAAGCAGCTCTTGTCCGAACAGGAAAAGCCCCTGCGGTCCTGGCTGGACGAAGACGAGTTGCGACCAGGGATCCATTGGCAGCCATTGCTTGAGGAGGGCATTCGGTCATCGGAAAGTGTTGCCGCGCTGATCGGATCCGACGGCCTGGGGCCGTGGGAAGACGAGGAGATGCAAGCGGCGCTAAACCTCGCGGTCCGAGACAAGCGGCCCCTCATCCCGGTCCTGCTGCCCGGTTGTCCCACAAAACCTGAGCTACCCCTATTCCTCGCTAACCGCACCTGGGTGGACCTGCGCGGCGGCTCCTGGAACAATACCTAGGGTAATGCGCGCCTCGGCGATCGCAACAACAACGACCCGGACGGGCGCGGCCACGCTCTGGGTTTTCGTGTGTGTCGCGCGTCCCACATTTTTTCCCGACTGCTGATGGCCGTCTGCGTGGTTTGCGGGCGGCGAGTTCAAGGGGTCGCCAGATTCCCTTGTGCTTCCAAAATCACGACCTGGCCACGGCTTGGCGTTGCGGCGCAGTCAGTTTAAATGACGCGGATGGGTCCCGTCTGCACGAAGCATGCTTCGTCAGGCGCATATAAAAATAGGGCGCTGCCCGGGTTCGTCCCCGCAGCGCCCGCCTTCTCTGATTTGACATCCCTTCCCCATGCTTCAACTTGAAATACCGCTTCGGGGCGGTGGCGCCTTGAATGTCTCCTTTTGGCCGACTTCTGCCGGTCAGGTCAGACTGGGTCGTTTGCGACCACGGTCAGATGACCTGACTTCGCGGAATCTGCGTCGAGCCCAGTAGCATGCCGGATCCGCTTCGCTTGATCCGACCTACGGTTTTTCCGTGCTTTCAGTGAGTCATGACATTGCGTAGGGTGGAACAAGCGCAGCGGTTCCACCGTCATGGGTGTCTGCGGATCCCAACCGGAAAGTCGGTCGAGAACATGCCGGGGCTCTACCCATCCACCTGGGCCGGG
>JAJDOJ010000060.1 GCA_022340215.1 Gammaproteobacteria bacterium | reverse complement strand
GATCGTTAAAAATCGCGCCTCCGGATATCGCAACCTGGAAAGCTTCGCCGACATCATTTACCTGACTGTTGGCGACCTCGATATCCCTGCACGGATCCCCAGCGATTTGCGTACACTGTGAAACTGATCGAAACGCCTATGTGACAGCTATATCACTGCAATTCACTGGTTGGGAAATCCGGATATAGCCGCTTTAGTAACGCAACATCCGACAGGTCCGCAATGCCTGCCTTTTTTGCCCGCACAACCGTTTCCCGTAATGAGTGACCACATCCGAGGTGAATCAAGAGTGTGCGCAATAAATTCTCTGGGGATTTGTCTTTGCGTAAACCCCTAAGTGCGCCGGTGTCTGACGCCATATCGCGCCAGTCATCTGGAAAGAAGGACAACAATAACGGCCAGTCCTCATCCACTGTTTATGCCTCTTCCGATGATCCATAGCATCATCGTAGGCAAAAACAGAGATCAAAACAAGTTAGCGCTTATGGGGTATCAATGGCTAGTGCGTTGGCGGCCTTAATCCTGGGAATAAAAATGATCGCAGGCCAGCAAGAGACCCCTTAAGATATAACAGGAAAAAAAGGAAATACTTGCTCATTTGATACAGCTTGTGGACCTGGTGGTCAATGCGTGAAGGGTGGTGGAATCTATGGCACATGCCTATAAAAACCTAACAAGACGCTCGTGTGGGACAATCGGCGCTAACGCGCCTCTTGCCCCACAGCTTGGATGTTGGGCACAAAACAAGGAAAGCAGGTCTTCGGCGACTACATCGACAAGTACACGATGCGCCAGTCCATCGAGGACGGCGTAACGCTGGAGATCGTCTACGAGGGCCGCACGCACAACGCCGAGGTCCCCGATCAGGGCGGTATGGACACGGCGTTCGAGGACGTGTTCAGCGACTACAACATCCAGCAGCGTCTGGACATCCTCGGGTACGGATCGCGGGACGCCTATCTCGAAGCGGAGCCCACCATCGAGGCCAAAGCCAAGGACATAGTGGCGCACTACCTCACGCACGTATTCACCAACGGCTACAAGGCGCAGGTGGTGGCGACGTCACGCGAGGCGGCCGCGCGCTACAAGAAGCATCTGGACGCCGCGCTCGCGGCGGCGGTCGCAAAGCTGGAGCAGGCCAACACGGGCAAGCTGGACCTGGACCGGCTCAAGGCGATGAAGACGGACGTCGTAATCTCCGGACGCCACAACGACCTGCCCCACCTCAAAGAGTATTCCGACGCATCCCGGCACGAGGCGAGCATCAAGAGCTTCAAGCTGTCGTTCGGCAGTGAAGAAGAGGGTGTCAACGGGGACCTGGGCATCCTCATCGTCAACAACATGCTGCTTACCGGCTTCGATGCGCCGGTCGAACAGGTGATGTATCTCGACAAGGTCGTGGTCGCCCATAACCTGCTGCAGACCATTGCCCGCGTGAACCGCGTGGGCGGCGAATCCAAGGACAAGGGCTTCGTGGTGGACTATGTCGGCATCGGCCACCACCTCAAGAAGGCGATCGATACCTACGACGAGCGCGAGCAGAAGGAGATCGTCGACGCCCTGAGCTTCCCCGAGGAAGAGTTGCGGGAACTCCAGGACGCTCACGCCGCCGTGATGGCCCTGCTCCAGAAGCACGGCCTCACGGACATGAGCGATCACGACGCCTTCTACGACGTGTTCTACGACGAGGACCTGCGCTTTGACTTCATGCTGGCGTTCAAGCGACTGACCAAGGCGCTCAATCTCCTGTTCCCGGCACGCCAGGCCCTCGATTTCATGGGCGACTACACGGCGCTCGCCGAGATCAATGTGCTCGCCGGGAAGCACTTCCGCGACCAGCGGCTGAGCATGAAGGGCATCCCGGCCAAGCTTCGTGCCATCACGGACGCCCACCTCGAGTCCCGGGGCATCGATGTCAAAGTCCCGCCGATCTCGATCCTTGACGAGGATTTCGAGAAGTATGTCGGCGGGCACCGTCGGATCAAGACCAAGGCGGCCGAGATCGAGCACGCCATCCGCCACCACCTCGACGTTGACCTCGACGATGACCCGGACCTGCGCGCCTCCTTCGCCGAAGCCCTGGCGGCCATCTTCGAGCAGTTCCGCGACAACTGGAACAAGATCTACGAGGAGCTGGAGAATCTCCGGCAGAGGATCATCAACGCGAGCCAGGAACCAACCTACGGACTGCACCGCAAGAAGCAGATGCCGCTGTTCCGAATGCTCGAGCGCGAGCTGTTCGGTGCAGAAACGGTTTCAGACGATAGCGGAGCGATGAAGGTAGCCGAAGCCACCACGCCCTATGGCATGACAGAGGAAGATGCAATCAGTCACCTGGTTGATCTGACGCAGAAGGTGTTTCTCGTCGTCGAACGCGAGATGCGACTGACAGGGTTCTGGGAAAGCATCCCGGCCCGCAACAAGTTGAAGGCAGAGATCCAGAACGTTCTACTCGCGCCTGAGTTCGCGTCGATGCCCGGCCTGCGAGAACAGCGGTCACACATCATCAGCCGTGTCATGGAGATCGCCGAGAAGAACAACGACATCATCCTGTTCGCGGAGTAGTCCTCGTGGATCTCGCCTACACAGTCCAGCGATCCGAAAAGAGACGCAAGCTCACGATTGTGGTGGAGCGTGACCGTAGCGTGGTGGTGCATGCACCGGCGGGTGCGACTGACGAAGCGATCCGTCGGGTCGTCGAAGCGAAGCGGCAATGGATCTTCGAGAAGCTTAGGCATCCACAGAAGTACCGCGACCTCCCGCATCCTCCGGGCAAGGAGCTCGTCAGCGGAGAGGCGGCGTTGTATCTCGGGCGGCAGTACCGAATCGAGGTGGTCGCCGAAGGACTGGACGCCGTCCAGTTCAACCAGCGTTTCCTGGTGCCGGCGTCGAAGGTGTCGGAGCGGAAAACCGCGCTGCGCGAATGGTACATCGCGAGAGCCAACGAAAGGGTCCTGCCGCGGGTATCCCGTTTCGCCCGGTCGCTTGGCGTTGAGTTCAAGCGCGCCCGGATCGTTGACAGCCGCTACCGCTGGGGTTCTTGCACCGTCAAGGACAGCGTGAACTTCAACTGGCGCTTGATCAAGGCCCCCGTCTTCGTCATCGACTATGTGATCGCCCATGAACTCGCGCACCTGATCGAGGCCAACCATACAGCGCGATTCTGGAACGTGGTGCGAGCGCAGGTGCCGAAGGTGGAGCAGGCCCGGGTCTGGCTCCGTGAACACGGACAGGTGCTGGAGGAGGAGGTATAGGTACGATCGGTCGGGTGCGTTATGGTCCCTGAGAAATGCGCGGCTCTCTCTTTGCCGAAGGTTCAGGCCTTCACCGTGTCCCACCCATTACGGTGGGCGTTTGGCGACTATGCCGTCTGGCGACTTCTGCCCCATCACGCCGGACGTTGCCGCCAGACGCGCTGCCCGAGCCACGGTAGGGTCCGGTGGCGATACCAGCACTTTCGCGCTGGCCCTCA
>JAJDOJ010000059.1 GCA_022340215.1 Gammaproteobacteria bacterium | reverse complement strand
CAGATTGGCGCAGTCTTCGTCGCGTTTCTCCTTCTCCCCTCCATCGTCAGCGCCGAAGAACCGTATCCGCTGGAACCGCTCGACACCTCCAGTCCGGGCGGCACAATCTATGGTCTTATCGAGCAGGTGGATCGGGCCATTCGCTTCGGCCAGGAAGAGTTGTGGGACAATCCGACCTACAGCGGATTCCTCAGTCAACGGACGACGCTTCGCCAGGTGCTTCGCGCCGTCGACGTGTCCGAAGTGCCGGTGGCCAGCCGCCCTCAGGTGGGGGTGTCCGCGGCAATCCATCTGTACGAAGTCCTGTCGCGGTTAGCGCTGCCCCCTCGCGAAAAGATCCCGGACGCGGAGTCCTATGAGGCCGATGCGCCCGCCGTCTACACCATTCCGCACACCGAGATCTCGCTCGTGCGGGTCGATGAGGGGGAACGCGCCGGGGAGTTCCTGTTTTCACCGGATACGGTCTCCCGCGCCGAGGAATTCTACGACCGGTCGAAGCATCTGCCTTATACGCGGGACGTCCCGTTGCCCGACCTTGTCGGGAAGCTCGCCAACAAGCCCGGCTGGATGATCCCGATGCGGATCACAGAGGACCTGCCCACCGGCCTGAGGTCGACGTTTCTCGGACAGGGTCTATGGAAATGGCTGGGGCTGGCGTCCATGCTGCTGCTCGTAGCGGGCTTTCTCCTGCTCCTGCGTCGACTGATCCGGACCCATCCCGCTCGGCAACCCGTGTGGCAATACCTGCGCCGGCTCGTCCTGCCCGTGTTCCTGCTGATCATCCTGCCCATCTTCATCAGACTGGCCAACTTCCATATCCTGAACCTCACTGGAACGGTCGCCGTATGGCTCATACTGGCCGCGGGGGCGATTGCCGTACTGGCGGCGGCGTGGACCGTCTGGCTGGTGCCGCTGCTGCTGGCCGAGCTGATCATCGCCTCGCCCTCCGTACCCGAGGGGGGGCTCAATGCCCATCTGCTCCGCCTGGTGGGCCGTATCATCGGCATTGCGCTGGCCATCGTGGTCATCTTCTACGGAGCCAGTCTGATCGGCGTTCCCCTGCTCGGGCTCGTCGCCGGTGTGAGTATCGGCGGCCTCGCCATTGCCCTGGCGACCCAGGACACGCTCAAGAACCTGCTGGGCAGCCTGATGATCTACATGGACAAGCCCTACGAGGTGGGCCACCGGATCAACGTCATGGGCCATGACGGCGTGGTCGAGGAGATCGGTCTGCGCTCGACCAAGATCCGGCTCCTCAGCGGCCCCGTCACGACAATACCCAACGAGAAGATGGCGAGCGAGGACGTCGTCAACGTCGCCAAGCGACCTTTCATCCAACGCAAATTCAATGTCAGGATCTCCGTCGACACGCCTCCGGGGAAGATCGGCGAGGCGCTCGAGATCCTTCGGGAGATCGTGGCCGTACCCGCGAATGCCGGTGACGAGACCCCAGCGTCGGAGAACGGGGAGTCCACTTTCAACACGTTGGAGGTGAAGGTCGAACCCATCCCTCATCCCAACGAGGCCATCAACCAGCCGGACTTTCCGCCGCGCGTCTATTTCAATGACCTGACAGAGGAATACCTGAATTTCCTCGTAATCTACTGGTACCACCCACCCGAATACTGGGATTACCTGGAACACGCGACCCGGCTCAACACACAGATTATGGAACGTCTGAACGAGGCCGGAATCCGGCTCTCCGCGCCGCCGCGAAAGCTCTACTTCGAAGACGAGTCAGCACCTGTGCTCCCCGTAAATCCGCAGACCGCTTCCTGAGGAGAGTCCTTGGGCGATTTCTGTCAAATGACATACCCTCCTGCTTGTCTTTGTCGTCCGTCTTCTGTGTTGCGACAACCGTTCCATCGTTCGACGATGCGCCTGTTGTCGCGTCTCGATGACGAACGAAAATCCGGCGCGATCTGGTCTGTCATTTTCCGGCAATCGCCTTACGGCCTGCCGGATCGGCACATCCCGACTCGCCCCTACCCTCCGCTACTGCCTTGTCGCGATGCGCTGAACCGCAGGTAACCCTCTGCGTGCATCTCGCCCGCTTCGCGACTTGATTCAGTTTTGTTGCAATAAAGAGACATCCCATTTCCCGTTATTGATCCAGAATTTATGCAGTATGGCGAGCTTTCTCGTGTTGCCGCCTTATGTAAGGTGGTATGCTGTAGCGTATAGGAAACAGATAAGATCATGTTGACACACCGTTGTTTAATTGCACTTGCCGCTACCTTATTGGTGCTGGCAAGTTGTGCAACGGCGACACTCAAGGATGAAGGTGTCCGTCCCCCACCGGATTTCGCCCGAGCCCCGGCAACCGAGGGCGTGCTTGCAGACATGGCGCGCTTGATGGAGCGCGACATTTCACCGGCCAATGCATGGCAGGTACTCCTGGATGACAATGGAGATCTCTACTGGGTCAACCGCGTGGAGAAGATGGAATCGCAACCGGCTCGCGGCAGTTCACAGCGCGTGATGGATGCCATCTTCAAGATTTTTCCGAAGGACCAGTTCTGATCCGGGAAGGACAGGCGGTGTTTCGGCCGGGCGGCCATCGGCCCCCGTTGAAGAACTGTAGTACGGGTTTCGACCATTTGCCGGAATCGCAATATGGAAGGAAGACTTTTATTTTAACGTGACGGACCGAAGAGATCCAACCCATATGGACATCGTATTTGCAATGCTGGTACTTGCCGCCATCCCCCTGCTCACCGTGCTGTTCATTCTCTGGCGGTAAGCGCAGTTCGCAGGTGGTAACTCCCGGCTTGAACTCCCGCAAGGGGAAAACAGCGGGCAGCGGGCGTATTGTGCTTACAGACAGGCCCTTTGCGGACAAAAACATCCAGGCGCTTCTGTTTGGATGCGTGATCCAATCGTTTCTCCCTGCAGGGAGTTCCGAATGATCACGCCTACACAACCCACCTCGGGACGGCGGCGAGCCCGAACCTGCGCCCGGCGCTGGAATCATCTGTGTCGCTCGCTGTTTACGACGATTATGGCCGCGGTTCTCGGCACGGGCCTTCTCTCCTGCGTCTCCACACCGCTGAACCGCTACTCGACCGACACCCCGCCAATGATCCTGACGCGGGCCTCGAAGGCCGGCGTGCTCGATGGTCGCGCACGTTTCAGGGAGATCTTCTGCGCTATACCCGTCGCGGACAGGTTTTCACGAGAAGGTGTGTGTCATATTCGTTTCGTGGCAAGGCGCGATGACGCGTAATAGCGGCTCTATTGCAAGGAATCGCAACGCCGCTACGGGACGAAGAGGGCGTGTGTGCCGGGGAAACCTGTCCGTGACGGGATATCACAGCGGAGCGCGGCGAATCGCTTCCCGACTACCGCCCGTGCGATGCGGCGTTGGTCAAGCTGTCGGATGAACCGCCCGAGCACGGCAGACCGGTCAACCTCGGGCAGAGCAAATCTGGGCTGCGTATCGTCGCCATTCCCGGGATCGGCGGGTCGTGTTTCAAGCGCTTCCTGGACCCCAAGATCACCTCTATCACGCACGTCGCCAAATTCGGCTACGACTTCACGTTGTTCGAGGTCGATGCACTCTCCGACAGCCGGCGCAACGCCAAGCAGATCCGCGACCTGATCATGGGCATGCCGGACCAGGACGATGACAAGCCCCTGGCGCTGCTCGGGTACTCCAAGTGGGACCCCGGACATCCTCGAAGCGATCGTTCACTACCCGGAGCTGCAGACCAGGGTCGCGGCCGTCATCTCGGCCGCGGGCGCAGTGGGTGGATCGCCACTGGCGAACGATGCGTCCGAATCGATGGTGGACCTCTTGCAATACTTCCCCGGCGCCGAGTGTGATCCCGTCAACGAATACGCCCTGGAAAGCCTGAAACCCGAAGTCCGGCAGCGCTGGCTGGCCGACCACCCGCTGCCCGATACCATCCGATATTACTCGCTCGCCACCCTGCCCGACGAGGAGCAGATCTCCGCCGAGCTCAAGTCCAGCTACAGGAAGCTGGCACGGGTCGATGCGAGAAGCGACAGCCAGCTCATCTTTTTACGACCAGATCGTCCCCGGTTCGACCCTACTGGGATACCTCAACGCGGATCACTGGGCGCTGTACGTCGCGATCGGACGTTCCCACAAGTTCATCTCCGTCCGACGCCTCCTGTATGATTGCGCTCAGCCTGTCACCCTCTTCGCCTCGCTGCCGGCCATCACACCCTCCTGGGTCTACGTAATCCCACAGACCTGAATTCACTACCCCCGTTGGTGATTCTCCGCGTTATTCACCGAAAAAGCGCAGGTTCTGGAAGCCATCCACACCCATCCATCTGGCTACTCAGGGTGTTGTTCGAATGCTGATCGATCGAGGATCGAAGCCCGACTGGACGACGACGTGTAGGCCGGCTCGCTGAAGCGTCTGAGCCCGGGTTCGATTTTCCCGTGAAGCTGACCAAGCGTTCAGGTTTCCTTTAAGCACGAATTCGACAACCCGCTACGACGGATTCCTGGTTCTTGGAGCCGAACCCTTGTTGGAATATCTCTCCCGGACAATTGATTCAGACTTTGGCGTTCGGTTTGAAGTCGCGTGCGCGGATGAGAATAGATCCATCATCCTCAAAGTCCTGGTTATCGAGGAGCTTCCTCGCAGCATCCTGAATCATCGGTCGATGCTGGACTACGGACAGCATGGGCTCATCCGCTGAGGCGCCGAACTTTTTTATCAATGTCTCCAGAGAGATCCGGCAAAGAACACGTTCTTTGTTTACTTCCGCCGCAATCGTCGCCACTTTCGTTATCGGATTCCAGCACTCAAGCTTAGGAAATGAAATCGCAGTGCCTTTTGAGGCAGATGTTTGGTAGCGGCTCATCTAGGCACCGAGTAGCGTTCACTTGTGGTCAGGGAATACATGGTTCCAACTCGCTATTACGGCTTGGGAAAATATTAAAGGGTACCGATGATAGAGGCGCCCCCGGTTGAACACTCGTTGCCGCGGACCTTCTGCAAGAATTGATGAATTGGCATCAATCACTCGTTTCTACCAGCGGCTGAAAAACCAGTTCTGGAACGTCCGGCATCGTTTGCTTTAGAGTCGCCTATCTTGGGACTCTAAAGCCACGGCCCTATCACGCTGTTGAGGAGCTTTAAATAGTAAGGCGCTTCACCTGGTGTCAGGCAACAACCGAAGGTTTCTTCAGACTGAAAGTTGTCGAGCACAATGGCCAAATACCACCTGCAGCGGTGTTTGGCCTAGAACGCTGTGCGTGTTAGTTCGATAGTCAGGCAGGCTGTACGTTACTGGCACTTGGGCCTTTCTCTCCCTGCTGCACCTCGAATGTTACCTCTTGGCCCTCGGCGAGACTCTTGAATCCTTCACCGACGATGGCGCTGTGGTGGACAAAAACGTCTTTGCCATCATCCTGTCGAGCAATGAAACCATATCCCTTGGAATCGTCAAACCACTTCACTGTACCTTTAATCACGGTAGTAACCTATATAATTGATGAACTCGATCATTGCAGCGGGTTTCTTGGAGAAAGATTGCGGGCGAAACTGCAGAAAAGCTGAAGGAACCACCGAACTGACTGATAGTAAGCCGCCACAATCTATCCATATTACACTAAATTCCTGCAATATTCCACAAGAATTATGACCTGCATGACGGGCAGGAACCGATGCAGACCTGCCTACGACTTCGGTAGTACGCCGGGCGTCGGAAGACGGATAGGCCGACCTGCTCGCCCAACTCGATGACGCATGCGATAATTTCCGCAGCGGGAACTGTACATCGGATACTGCCGCATGCCAGCGATGCAGAACTGGCCGCTCCGGTTACATTGCAGGAGACTATCGGAAGATCTTCGGCGAACACACGTCTGGACTGTACTGATATCAACGGTGCCTCCCAACAAGACGGCGATTCCAGATATTTCTCGCAACGGCGGTGCAACCGCACCCGGCTTACACGGCCGGCGCCGACAGACGCCCTCGGACGAGGAAATCACGCGGTTCGTATTTGTGTATTGTCTGGCGTGTGAACGCGCCGCGGCGAAACTCCACCCGATCCCGTGTCGCGAAGCAGTGCCAGGTCTGGTAGGAGGTCGGTGTTTTCCGGGCGAATCCCGATGACTCGAAGACTCCCAGGCACGCCCCGCCCCCGGGATCACGCGCCGAGCGATATCGAAAAGCAACCACTCCGGCATCACGCATCGCTCGTCCCAGCGCCTGGGAATCCCGATAGCTCGTCTTCGAGGAAATCCGGCGGCGGAATGCCGAGAACGGTTCTTCGGTCAGGTCGATACCGGCATCCGTGTCCGCGATGGCCGAGTACGCGGTGAGCACGATCTGCAGCATGCCCAGGGCCGCGTCGGATCCATGCAGAAAGACGAGGCGATAGTAGGCGACCTCCGCGAGACCGGTCGGAATCGTTTCGGCGCCGTACCAGATCCCGCGCTCGCGCCGTGATCCGAACCGCGACCCGTGCGCCAGAGGCGGATATCGAAACGGGGTGATCAGCAGGTAGTGCAGGTTCGCATGGTCCGGCAAGGGTGGCTTCCGGGCCTCGACGATCTCTTCCAGCAGTTCCTGATCCTCGACGCTGTCCACCAGCTTCCGCGTCGACACCTGATGCTGCGCCTCGACCGTTCGCCAGGCGCGAACACGAAGATGTCTGACCTCAGAGCTTCCCGCGCATTGCGTCCAGATACTGGACGACATCCACCAGACCCTCGATGGTTCGGATCCGCTCGGCGGGGATCCCGTTCAGATGAGCGTTCGGTGCGCGAAACCAGGCGGTCGCCTTCCGCGTGTCTCCGCCAACCAGCGTGTCAAGACTCCGATACAGCCTGACCAGCAGGGCCGCGAATTCCGCCTCCTTGCCGGGATACGGCATCGCCCGACCCTGACGCAGCCGGGTCACCGAAGATTCACTGATCCCCAGGATCGCCGAGATCTCGCGATTCGTGAGCCCCAGGTGATCCGCGACACCGTGCACCGCGCGGGCCAGGACACGGGCGCGGTCTTCATCCGCGGAGGGGGAATGTTTTCGTGCTGCCGCTGCCTTCATCATTTGAAATTATAGAGATGAATGTTTTCAGATGCAATGATGATTCCCGCTCGGCAGAATCACACTCCCGGTAACGGACCCTGATCCGAACCAGCCCCCTCCAGGATGAAAGCTGGTCTGATGTCACATCCCTCCACCCCAGCGGTACTGCCAGACCAGCCCGATCGTGTCGAAATCGGTTCCGGTGCGGGCGGCGCATCCTCGATCAGCGCCCTCGCCGCCTCGTAGCGCCTTCGTGATAGGCCCTAGCCGCACTGCTGCAGCCACGAGCGACAGCACCCCCGCCAGGATAGAGAAAGCGTCCCGCCTCAGCCCGCACGACGGCGCACCTCGGTCACGTTTCGCACCTGTTGAATCTTGTCCATGATGCGCCCCAGCTGACCGGTGTCCTCGATCTCCAGGGTCAGGTCCATGCTCACGGCCAGGTCCTGCCGGTTGGTGCGGGTATCTGCGCGGATCAGGTTGACCTGTTCGTTGGACAGGACCGCAGTGATGTCGCCGAGCAGACCCTTGCGATCATAGGCGAGGATACGCACGTCCACCGGGCAGACCGTCCTGTCACTGCCCCAATCGACATCGATCAGGCGATAGGCATCACCGTCACTCAAGTGCATGATATTCTGACAGTCTTTCCGGTGCACCGTCACGCCCCTGCCCTGGGTGATATATCCCACGACGGCGTCGCCGGGGGTCGGCTTGCAGCACTGGGCAAGACTGGTCAACAGGTTCCCCACACCGCGGATGGTGATGCCCCCGGAGTCCCTTCCGCGCGTGGGGAGGTGCGTCTCGAAACTGCGCGGCTCCTGCGCGAGTCCCGGTACCCTGAGCGAACCCGAGAACTGCTGAGGTCCTATCTCGCCTCGCGCCAGCGCGACGTACAGTTCGTCAACCGATTGGAAATTGAATCGCTCCGCCGCGGGCTCTATCGCCTCCGAGCCGACACTCAACCTCTTCAGCTCGCGCTCCGCGATCTCCCTGCCCTCCTGAAGATGACGCTCCCTGTCCTGTCCCTTGAACCAGTTCCGCACCTTCGCGCGGGCCCGTGGCGTACCTAGATAACCCAGGTTGGGGTTGAGCCAGTCGCGGCTGGGCCGGCCTTCCTTCGCGGTGAGGATCTCTACCTGCTCTCCCGAGTTGAGACGATACGTCAGCGGAACGATGCGTCCGTTGACCTTGGCGCCCCGGCAACAGTGCCCGACTTCTGTGTGAACGCTGTAGGCGAAATCGAGCGGTGTCGCACCGCGCGGCAGGTCCTTGATCTCGCCATCCGGTGTCAGAACGAAGACCCGATCGCTGAACAACTCCGTACGGAAGTCCTTCAGCACGCGGGGCGCGCTACCGCCTGATTCCAGCATCGACCGCATGGAGGCAACGCTTCGCTGGATCATCCGGTCCGGTTTCGCTCCTTCCTTGTAGGCCCAGTGCGCCGCTACGCCGCGCTCGGCAAGGTCGTGCATCTCGTGGGTGCGGATCTGCACCTCGACGATTTTGCCGCCCGGCCCCGCCACGGCCGTGTGCAACGATCGGTAGCCGTTGCCTTTGGGATTGGCGATATAGTCATCGAACTCCTTGGGAACGTGCTGCCAGAGCGTGTGCACGACGCCGAGCGCGGCGTAGCAGTCCCGGACCTCCCCGACGACCACACGCACCGCGCGCAGATCATACAGCTCCTGCACCCCGAGACCCTTCTGCTTCATCTTCCGCCAGATGCTGTAAAGGTGTTTCGGACGCCCGTACACCTCGGCGTCGATGTCCTCTTGCCGAAGCGCCTCCTTCAGCCTCGCGACGAAATCCTGCAGATAGGTCTCGCGCTCGATACGCGATTCCTCCAGCGCCTTTGCCAGTCGCTTGTAGTCCTGCGGCTCGAGATAGCGAAACGCCAGGTCCTCGAGTTCCCACTTGAGACGCGCGATGCCAATCCGGTTCGCGAGCGGCGCATACACGTCCAGGGTCTCGCGCGCGACACAACGGCGCGGCTCGTAACGCTCCCTGGACAGGATCCTCAGGCGCTGTACGCGATACGCCAACTTGATGAGCATGGCGCGGATGTCCCGCACCATGGCAAGCAGCATGCGGCGTAAACGCTCCGCCTCCTCGGCGCTATGTACCTGCTCGTGCTCGCACTCGCGAAAGGTATTCAGCCAGTGGACGCTGTGCACGAGCTCGGCGATGCCCTCCCCGAAATTCTCCCGGATCTCGGCAGTGCCAACCGAGTCCCTCAATCTCGGATCGCTGAGCAATGCAGCGGTCAGGGTCTCGTCGTCCATGCCGAGCTCGTGAAGAATCAGGGCGACGTCGATGCCTCGTGGCCGTTCCGGCAGACCGCTGCCAGCCGTGAAGGCGATCTCCAGGGCACGGGCCGGTGCGCTCCCGGCGTCCGCAACGTCGATACCGAGCGAGGCCGCCACGGCGTCGCGGGCATCGGGGGTTTCCTTGATGACGCTCTTTACCATGACGTACGGATGCGATGATACGGGGTACCGATGTCCAGTAATCCGGTAACTCCGGTCGCGCGTGTGAATGAGCGGAGGAACAGGGTTATGATGAACCCCGCCTGCCGGTCACGCGTCGCGGCCATTGCCGTGTACGGTTACGATGACGGTCCGCCGGTGCGGCGCCGTGCGGTGTTCCCAGAGATAGATACCCTGCCAGGTGCCGAGTTCGCAACGACCACCGGCGACGGGCAGTGTCAGCTCGGTCTGGGTCAGGACGTTGCGAACGTGCGCCGGCATGTCGTCCGGCCCCTCGGCGGTGTGCCGGAACATCGGATCTCCGTCGGGGCACACCGACACCATGAATCGTTCCAGGTCCTCGCGCACCACGGGGTCGGCATTTTCGCAAACGATCAGTGACGCGCTGGTATGGCGCAGAAACAGGTGGCAAAGGCCCGTGTCGACACCCGATCCGAAGACGACCCGGCAGACGCTGCGGGTGATGTCGTGGGTCCCGCGACCGCGGGTCTCGAAGCCGATTGACTGCTGCAGGTACATGGATCCGTCGGGACGGGGACTTCTGCCGGGGGCTGTCGGGAGGAACTCCATTTTAGGCGATTTCTGTCAAATGACATACCATCCTGCTTGTCTTTGTCGTCCGTCCTCTGTGTTGCGACAACCGTTCCATAGTTCGACCATGCGCCTGCCGTCGCGTCTTGATGACGAACGAAAATCCGGCGCGATCCGGTATGTCATTTTCCGGCAATCGCCTTAGCGCAAGCTGCGCGCGCGAGCGTCCGGTCAGACGTCCAGCAACATCCGCGACGGGTCCTCGAGTTGCTCCTTGACGGTCACCAGGAACCGGACCGCCTCGCGGCCGTCGATCAGACGGTGATCGTAGGACAGCGCAAGGTACATGATGGGCCTCACGGCGATCTCTCCGCCCACGACCACCGGTCGCTCCTGGATCTTATGCATCCCGAGGATCGCGCTCTGCGGCGGGTTGAGGATCGGGGTCGACAGCAGGGAGCCGAAGATCCCGCCGTTGGTGATGGTAAACGTCCCCCCGGTCATCTCCTCGAGGGACAGCGCGTTAGCCTTGGCCTTCCTGGCGAACTCCGCGATCTCGGCCTCGATCCCGTGGAACGACAATGTCTCAGCGTCGCGCAGCACCGGCACCACCAGGCCGCGCAGCGAACTCACCGCGATTCCGATGTCGAAGTAGTCGTGATAGACGACGTCCTCGCCGCTGATCGAGGCATTGATCTCGGGAAACTGCTTCAGTGCCTGCACGCAGGCCCTGACGAAGAAGGACATGAAACCGAGTTTGACGGAATGGGCCTTCTCGAAGGACTCGCGGTACCGGGTGCGCAGATCCATGACCGCCTTCATGTCAACCTCGTTGAAGGTGGTGAGGATGGCGTTCTCGTGCTGTGCCGCCAGCAGGCGCTGCGCGATCCGCTTGCGCAGGCGCGTCATCGGTACCGCGCGATCCTGCCTGCCGGGGCCGGTCTCCGCAACGACCTGTTCGCCGGTGGCCGGCTCAGCCACGGGCGTCCCGGAGGACACAGCCTCTGGCTTCGAGGCCAGGTGATCCCGAACGTCGGCAGGTGTCAGGCGTCCTTGCTTGGATGCCGGGACGTCACCTGCTTGCAGTTGGTGTTCAGAGAGCAGCTTGCGGACCGCGGGACCGAGTTTGGGAGGTGCTGAACTTCCCTCGTCCCGCCCACTGTGTTTCGGTTTTGAAGACATGCCCGCGGTTTCGGCAGGTGCCTCTTCCGCCGGCGTATCACCCGCGCCCGGAACTATCACCGCGATCACTTCGCCGCTGTTGACGGTGTCGTTTTCCACCTTGCCGATGTCCTTCAACACACCGTCAACCGGCGCGGAGACCTCCAGCGTCACCTTGTCGGTCTCCAGATCGGCAAGATGTTCCCCCTGCGTGACCCGGTCCCCCACCGACTTGGTCCAGTTCACGATAGTCGCGTCGGATACCGATTCTGCGAGTTCGGGCGCCTTGACGTCGATCAGCACGGTATTTTCCTCTTGGACTCGGCAGGCATGCGCCTGGATTCACGTCGGCGACCCGCGCCAATCCGGTTAGGCGGGTCGCGATCTGGATTCAGTTTGCAACCGCGGACCGTTCCGTGGCATCCGCCGAGACCTCGTCAAGCGCCAGCGCCTGCAACACGAGGGCGCGTTGCTGGCGCCTGTGCTTGTGCAGGTATCCCACGGCCGGGGCGGCGTAGTATCGTCTACCGGCGTAGGATAGGCGGTGGTGGGGCCCTATGCACCCTTTCAGGTGCCGCAGTGACTGCATGTAGTACCAGGCCCCCTGATTGCGGGGCTCTTCCTGGGCCCAGACGATGTCGAGCGCGTTCGGATACCGGGCCAGCACCCTGTTCAGCTCGTCCGCGGGAAACGGATACTGTTGCTCGATCCTGATGATGGCAACGTTCTCCAGATGCTCGTCACGACGCTTTTCCATAATATCGTAATACACCTTGCCGCTGCAGACGACCAGCCTCGAGACCGCGTTGGGATCCAGAGCGACCACTTCGTCGATAACGGGCTGGAAGCCGGCGTTCGCCACCGCCTCCAGCGGTGAGGCGGACGTTTTGTGTCGCAGCAGGCTCTTTGGTGTCATGACGATCAACGGCTTGCGATAGGGCCGCAGCATCTGGCGCCTCAGCAAGTGAAACATCTGGGACGGCGTGCTCGGAACGCAGACCTGGATATTTTCCTCCGCACAGAGCTGCAGGTACCGCTCCAGACGTGCCGAGGAATGCTCGGGACCCTGCCCGTCGTATCCGTGGGGAAGGAACATGACCAGTCCGCAGTAGCGCTGCCACTTCGCCTCCGATGAGCTGATGAACTGGTCGATGATCACCTGCGCGTTGTTGGCGAAGTCGCCGAACTGCGCCTCCCAGATCACCAGGGACTGTGGTTCGGCGGTACTGTAGCCAACCTCGAAACCGAGCACCGCCTCCTCCGACAGCAGCGAATTGATCGGCAGGAACTGCGGCTGGTCCTCGAACAGATGCTGCAGCGGAATGATGACCTCGCCGGTCTTCTGATCGTGTATGCCGGCATGGCGGTGTGCAAAGGTCCCGCGAACGCTATCCTGCCCTGACAGGCGGATGGAGTAGCCATCTTCCAGCAACGATGCATACGCCAGCGTCTCCGCAAATCCCCAGTCCATCGGTACCTGACCTTCCCCCATCGAGGCGCGCTCGCGCAGCAATTTTACCACCCGCGGGTGCAGGTCGTGATTCCCGGGCACCTGGGTAAACTTGCGCGTGAGATCGCGCGCCCGCTCCAACGAGATGCAGGTGTCCGCCGGTTCGGTCCAGTGCTTGCCCCTGAAGGCGGAATAGTCGACCGCCAGACTGTGGTCCGCGGCGTAGTCTATCGGGCCGCAGACCGGATCGCCGGATTGCACCTTGGCGATATAGTCCTTCGCCATGGCCTCCACCTCACCGGAACCGATCACGCCCTCCTTTTCGAGTTGCTCGCGGTAGATGTCGATCAACCCGGGATGCCGGCGGATGTGCCGGTACATCAGCGGCTGCGTCACCGAGGGTTCGTCCGCCTCGCTGTGCCCGTGCCGGCGGTAGCAGACCATATCCACAACCACGTCCTTGTTGAACCGCATGCGATAGTCCAGGGCCATGTTCGTCACGAACACCACGGCCTCCGGGTCGTCCCCGTTCACGTGAAAGATCGGCGCCTGCACCATCTTGGCGACGTCGGTACAGAACAGGGTCGATCGGGAGTCCAGGGGGTCGCTGGTGGTAAACCCGATCTGGTTGTTGACCACGACGTGTACCGTGCCCCCCGTCGTGTAGCCCCTGGTCTGGGAGAGATTGAGCGTCTCCATCACCACGCCCTGACCTGCGAACGCCGCGTCGCCGTGAATCAGTAGGGGCAGGACGCTGTTTCGCTTGCGGTCCCGACGGCGCTCCTGCCGGGCCCGGACCGATCCCTCGACGACCGGGTTGATGACCTCCAGATGCGACGGGTTGAATGCCAGCACAGCGTGAACGGTACCGTTGCGCGTCTTCAGGTCGAAGGAGAAACCTTTGTGGTACTTGACGTCACCCGAGCCGAATCCCGGACGAGTCACACCCTCGAACTCCTCCAGCAGGTCGCGCGAATCCTTACCGAAGACATTGACCAGGACGTTGAGGCGACCGCGGTGCGCCATGCCGACGATCAGTTCCTTGATGCCGTGTTCGCCGCACCGTTGTATCAGGTTGTCCAGCAGCGGAATGAGGGCGAGCCCCCCCTCCAGCGAAAAGCGCTTCTGGCCAACGAACCTGTGGTGCAGATAGCGTTCCAGCTCGGTGCCCGCCACGATTCGCTCGAGGATGCGTCGTTTGACCTCGGCGCTCACCGGCGGATTGCCCTGGACCGACTCTAGGTACTTCTGGATCCAGCGTTTCTGCACCGTGTCGGTGAGATGCATGTACTCCGAGCCGATGGTGCCGCAGTACGTCGTGCTGAGCGCGTTGATTATCTCGCGCAGACTGGCGCAGTCGGGCAGGCCAAACAGGGACCCGGTATTGAATTCGGTGGTCATTTCGGTTGATCCCAGTCCGTGATACTCGAGTTCGAGTTCCGGGACCGAGGGTCTGGCGGTCTGCTCGAGTGGATCGAGATTCGCCTGGCGGTATCCCAGGTACCGGTAGGAGTTGATGAGCTGCAGGACGTGGACCTGCATGCTGCTCTCTACCTGTGCCATGGCTGCCGTTGCCGGCAGTCGATCAGCGGGGGACCTGGCCGCTCGGGCGCGCAGGGCCGAGCGGATGCGCGAATGCAACGGCTGGTGCTCCCTGCCCAGCGTGGCGAAATAGCCGCGCCAGTGTTCGGCGACGGACTCCGGGTCTTCCAGATAGTCCTCGTAGAGGCCATCCAGGTATGCGGCATTCCCCCCGTGGAGAAAGGAATGTCCTGCTTGTGTCATCGTAGTGGCGTGTCGTGTCGTAATTCTTTCAGATTCCGATCAGGCTCCCGCAGGTGGGCGCGACGGCGCGTATTCAATGTTTAAGTGTATACCATTGACCTAAGCTTGACTTCCCCCACTTGCCCGTCGGACACTTGCCCGTCGGATCTCACAAGTCGTCCAAAGGCAATCCGCGCGCTCGCGCTCCTGTCAAGATCACATCGTATTCGTCGGTCTGTCGGCCGTCAGCGCGCCCGCCAGGAGTCCCTCGATCTTGTTCCGTGTCTGACCGCGGTCCTGACTGCTGAACTGTACGCCGATACCCGGTGTGCGGTTCCCCTGTGCGCCCTCCGGTGTCACCCAGACAACCTTGCCTGCGATCGGGAGCCGTTCGTTTTCCTCCATGATGCTGAGGAGAATGAACACATCGTCCCCGATCTTATGGGGCTTTCGGGTCGCGACAAACAGCCCGCCGTTCTTCACGAAGGGCATGTAGGCGGCATAGAGCGACCCCTTGTCCTTGATTGAGACCGTGGTGATACCTCGACCCTTTTCAGCCATTGACGCCTCCGGGATTTCCGCTCGCAGCCGACAGCCACGCCAGCATGATGTCTTCGCGCAGCAGTTCCTGATTCTGACCGCTGTGCAAACCGCGCTTCATTTCAACGAACTGATTGTACAACCCCATCACCGATTCTAGGCAGAAATCCTGAACCCTACCCGGGTTGGGTAGACCGGCGCGTTCCCCGACCGGATGCGCGGCGCCCTTCGAGAGTGATCGTGCCCCGTCCGTCAGCCATCCCAGCATCCAGTCCAGGAGCACCGACACCTCCGTCTCCCCCGTCTCGCGGGCGACCGCTACCGGTGACTTCGTACCTGACAACATCCCCTCGATACCGTCAAGGACCATGCGGGCGCGCCCCGGCGCCTCGTTCTCCAACAGGGCACGCACGGCCAGCGGTGCGCCGCGGGCCATCGCAAGCGCTATGTCTTCCTCCCCGGTGCTCGAGCCAGTGCCCAGCCAGGTCTCGGTCAGCTCGCGCGGCGGGATGCGGAAATCGATTCTCTGGCAACGGCTGCGTACGGTCGCGGGGAGCCCCCCCGGGCGGTCGCTCACCAGTATCATCACCGTGCGGTCCGGGGGTTCCTCCAGCGTCTTCAGCAGGCTGTTGGCGGCGGCTGCATTCATCCTGTCGGCGGCTTCGATCACGGCGACCTTATAGCGACCCTGATTCCGGGTAAGTGCGACGAAATGGCCGAGTTGCCTGACCTGACCCACCAGAATGTTCGACTTCTCCGCCTCGGCGGCCAGGCGGTAGCTGTCCGGGTGCGTTCCTGCCTCCATCAACGCACACTGCCTGCATTGCCCGCAGGGGGTCCCTGTCCCGCCGCGATCGTCGCACATCAGGGCTCGCCCCAGGAGATTGGAAAAAAGGAGTTTGCCCAGCCCCGCCGGGCCGGCCAGAAGCAGCGCGTGGGGCACGGCGTCGCCCGTCAGGGCCCGCGAGATGCGCTCCCACTGCGGTCCCTGCCAGGGCAGCGGATTACGCAGCGGCGACATGACGCTCGACCGCGGCACTGACGACACCGCGAACATCCGTGCCGACCTCGTCCAGGTCGCGCCCGCTATCGATGACGCGAAACCGGCTCGGTTCGGCCTCCGAACGCGCGAGATAGCGTTTACGCACACGCTCGAAGAAGGCGAGTTGCTCGCGTTCGAAGCGGTCCGCCTCACCCCGTGCACTCGCCCTGCCGAGCCCGGTCGCTACGTCTACGTCCAGCAGCAGCGTCAGATCGGGCCGCAGATCACCCTGAGTCCACGCCTCGAGGGTCGCGATACGCGCCTCGGGCATGCCGCGACCGCCGCCCTGATAGGCGTAGGTGGCATCCGTGAACCGATCGCTGACCACGCACTCCCCGCGCGCCAGGGCCGGTCCGATCACCTTATCGATATGCTCGGCGCGCGCCGCGAACATCAGCAGCAATTCCGTGTCCAGACCCATGGCCGTCCATTGCGTGTCGAGCAGGACCTCGCGAATCGCCTCACCCAATGCGGTCCCGCCGGGCTCGCGGGTCCTGACGACCCGTAAGCCGCTTCGCAGCAGCTCCTCGACGATAAGGTCCATGCAGGTCGATTTGCCAACGCCCTCGCTACCCTCGACGGTTATGAACAGACCCCTTGTCACGTTTCAGTCCTCCCGCTCGCGATAACGCAACGCATCTCCCTCGAGCTGGTATCTGACCACTGCCTCGCGGTGCGCTTCATAGGTTTCGGAAAAATGATGACTGCCGTCACCGCGGGCGACGAAGTACAACGCGCTCGAATCCGCTGGGTGCAATACCGCATGGATCGCGTCCCCGCCCGGCATCGCAATAGGCGTCGGCGGCAGCCCCCTGTGTACATAGGTGTTGTACGACGTGTCCCGGCGCAGGTCCCGATACCGAATGTCGCCGTCGTACGCCTCACCCAGCCCGTAAATGACCGTCGGATCGGTCTGCAGCAGCATGCCCTTGCGCAGCCTCGAAATGAACACCGCTGCGATCTCGGGCCTTTCCGCCGCGGCGCCGGTCTCCTTTTCCACGATGGATGCCAGTGTCAGGGCCTCGTACGGGGAATCGAGCGGCAGGTCCGGCATCCGCCCCTCCCACTCGGCCGCCAGCCGCCGATCCATCGCCTCGTGCGCCCGTCGCAGGAACGCCAGGTCCGTGGTCCCGGCCGGAAAGCGATAGGTATCGGGGTAGAACCAGCCTTCGGGATGCGTATCCGGCCGTCCGAACGCCGCCATCACATCCTGGCCTGGCTCTAGCGTCGACACGATCTTCGGGTGCGCCTGCACCGCCTCGAATAGCTGCCTGAAGGTCCAGCCCTCGGGAATGGTCAGGGAATACCCGGCAACGCGTCCCTCGACGAACAGCTCGAGTAAACCGTTCGGGGTCAGCGGTTCAGCGATGCGATATTCGCCGGCTTTGATTGAACTGGTGCGGTTCTGCAACTTCGCGAGCACAGTGAAGTAGAAGGGCTCCGCGACGATGCCCCGGGAATCCAGGTCACGGGCGAGGTCGTCGAACGACGTGCCGGGGGAGATCTCGTAGACCACCTCGGCCTCCGGGAGCGAAAGGGGGGCATTCACGAACCTGCGGAAATCGGCGAACAGGGCCATAGCGACCGCGATCAGGATCGCGAGCAATACCCAGGCCGGTTTGTATTTCAGGATCACCATGAGATCGCGTAGTTTCCCGACATTACCGTGGCAAGCCCCGCCGCCACGACTCCACCGTCGTCCGGCTCATCCATTTCTTCTCCCCCGAATAGCGTTACCGGTCGTCACCGGTCTCGAATCCCTGCACGACCTCTCGCAGTGCGTCGATCCAGGGATGGATCTTGAAATGGCGCTCCTCCACCCTTACGACAGGCTGGATCCCGCGGACGACATTGGTGAAGAACAGTGATTCCGCCTCCATGACCTCGTCGAGTGAGACCCTCCTTACCTGGGTGGGTATGTCGAGGCGCGAGGCCGCCTCCAGCACCAGTTTCCGCATGATACCTTCGATGCCGCATCGACTCAGATCGGGCGTGAGCAGCGTGCCGCTCGAGATCAGCATGAGATTGGCGGAGGTTCCCTCGACGGCGTTGCCCTCGAAGTCCAGCACGATCCCTTCGCCAAATGCCACATCAAGCTCTGCTCCCGCAAGCACCTGCTCCAACCGGTTGAGGTGCTTGATGCCCGCCAGGCGGGGATTGATCGCGAGCCGGGTCTCGCAGACCTTGACCGCTACGCCTGTCCTGTCGAAGCGCTTTATCCCGTGCGGCCAGGGGAAGAGCCTCAGGAAGCGGTTCGGGGATCTCTTCTTCGGTGGCGCGTACCCCCTGTCGCCCTCCCCACCGGTCACCATGATCTTGAGGACGGCGCGTTCGTGACCACCGACCAGTCGGTACGCCTCGGCCGAGATCCGTTCCGTATTCGGTGGGGGAATGAACAGTCGCTCGCATCCACGCGACAGCCGCGCCAAGTGACGATCGAGATTCAGGGGGCGTGCGTTACGAACGGCAATGGTCTCGAACACGCCCTCCCCATAGAGAAATCCCCGATCACCCGGGGGCACGGCAAGGGACTCGCGCCCGTTTACGAGCATGCGGTCGGCAATGTGAGCCGGCGTACGGACCGAAGCCTCACTCATGTCCCGGCAATTCGCGCCACCCCCCGGTACGGAAAGGTGCGAAGGCGCTCAGAGCCTGCGGAAGGCGACGGTCCCGTTGGTCCCGCCAAAGCCGAACGAGTTGGAAATGGCAACGTTGACCTTCGCCTCCCGCGCCGTGTTGGGCACGTAGTCCAGGTCACATTCAGGGTCCGAGGTATCGTAGTTGATCGTCGGCGGCAACACCTGATCGTGCACTGAGAGTACCGAGAACACGGCCTCGACACCGCCTGCCGCCCCCAGCAGGTGCCCGGTCATGGACTTCGTCGAGCTGATGGCAACCTTGTTTGCGTGATCTCCCATCGCGGCCTTGACCGCCTGCGTCTCCGCGATGTCACCGGCTGGCGTCGAGGTTCCGTGCGCGTTGATGTAGTCAACGTCCTCGACGTTAAGCCCGGCGTCGGACAGGGCGTTGAGCATGCATCTCGCGGCTCCCTCCCCCCCCGGCGCCGGCTGGGTCATGTGGTAGGCGTCACTACTCATCCCATATCCAGCCACCTCGCAGTAGATCCGCGCATCCCGGCGCTTCGCGTGTTCGTACTCCTCGAGCACCAGTACCCCCGCACCATCGCCGAGAACGAACCCGTCGCGGTTCTTGTCCCAGGGTCGGCTTGCGCTCTCGGGATCGTCGTTATGCGAAGCGCTCAGCGCCCTGGCCGCGGCAAACCCGCCAATTCCCAGGGGACAGGTCGCCATCTCCGCGCCACCGGCGATCATGACATCGGCGTCGCCGTGCGCGATCATGCGCGCGGCGTCACCGATGTTGTGGGTCCCCGTGGTACAGGCCGACACAATCGAGATGTTCGGGCCCTTCATCCCGTACATGATCGACAGATTGCCCGAGACCATGTTGATGATCGCCGCCGGAACGAAGAAGGGCGAAATCTTTCTGGGCCCGAGTTTCAGGAAATTCTCGTAGTTCCTCTCGATGGTAGGTAGCCCACCGATGCCGGAACCGATCGCGATACCGATGCGCTCCGCGTTTTCCTCTGTGACTTCCAGCCCCGCGTCCCTGATCGCCTGCACGCCCGCGCCAATGCCATAGAAGATGAAGGTATCCATCTTCTTTCGTTCTTTCGGCGTGATGTAGTCATCGACGTTGAAGTCCCGGACGGCCCCCGAGATCCGAACCGAAAAAGCGCTCGCATCGAAACAATCGATCACCGAGATGCCGCTGCGGCCGGCCAGGATGTTTTCCCATGCCGTCTCGATCGTCGAGCCCACCGGACTGACAATCCCGAGTCCTGTCACAACTACCCTTCTCTTGGACAAAAGTCACCTATTGCACTGAATGAATGCCTTGGGATCGGAAACGACGGTTCCGCCTTCCGCCACCACGTCCGCAGCGGACCCACGAGCGCCGCGGACAATGGAGAGGCTATCCGTCCTGGTGCTCGATGACGTAGTCGATCGCCTGTTTCACCGTGGTGATCTTCTCCGCTTCCTCGTCCGGAATCTCGCACTCGAATTCTTCTTCCAGCGCCATGACCAGTTCGACGGTGTCCAGGGAATCGGCGCCAAGATCGTCAACGAAAGACGCCGCCTCGGTGACCTGATCCTCGTTCACGCCCAACTGCTCGACCACAATCTTTTTTACGCGTTCCGCGATATCGCTCATTGGTTTTCCATCCTCGTAAGAAAATATTCGATAGAAAGGGTTTGCCAGGGTCTGTCACTTCCGATCTTTGATCCGGCGCTCGCACTTAGGCGATTTCCGTCAATTGACATACCATCCTGCTTGTCTATTCGTCCGTCCTCTGCGTTGCGACAACCGTGGCATAGTTCGACCATGCGCCTGTTGTCGCGCCTTGATGACAAACGAATATCCGGTACGAACTGGTATACCATTTCCCGGCAATCGCCTTAGCTGTGTTCGCCACGCCGTTATGTATATAAACCCTTTCCACCGGCGGATCATCCTGTCGCTCCCCGATTCCGGCAAGCACCCGGCGGGAGCGGGTATTGTAGATAAAACCGTTCTGGCAAGCCAGACGACGCTAAGTGCCCTATCCATATGATAATTTCGTAGTTATCACAGGGCCAGAGCAGTACTCACGTCATGTACATGCCGCCGTTGACGTGCAGCGTCTCGCCGGTGATGTAACCACCCGTATCGGACGCGAGAAACGCTACCGCCGCCGCGATGTCTTCCGGGGATCCGAGGCGCGCCAGGGGAACGCGTTGCACCAACGCCTCGCGCTGGGCCTCCGGCAGTGCGCGCGTCATGTCGGTGTCGATGAATCCCGGCGCGACCACGTTCACGGTGATCCCCCGGGAGCCGACCTCGGCGGCGAGGGACTTGGTGAAACCGATCAGACCCGCCTTGGCGGCGGCATAGTTCGTCTGACCGGGATTGCCGGAGGCCGCGACCACCGATGCGATGTTCACGATCCTGCCCCGGCGGGCCTTCATCATGGCTCGCAGGCAGACCTTGCACATGCGGTAGGAGGAACTGAGATTGGTGTTGATGACGTCCTGCCACTCGTCCGGTTTCATGCGCATCAACAGATTGTCGCGCGTGATTCCAGCATTGTTGACCAGGATGGAGACCGCGCCGTGACGCTCGGTCAACGTCTTTATCAATGCATTGACGGAGTCGTCGCTGGTAACGTCCAGGACGTAGCCCCCTCCGGGGTATCCCTTCTCATCCAACGCCGAGGAAATTCCCAGCGCGCCGGAATCCGAGGTCGCGGTGCCGGCGACGATCGCCCCCTGTCTGCCCAGTTCGAACGCAATCGCCCTGCCGATCCCCCGGCTCGCGCCAGTAACCAGCGCGACTTCGCCTTCTAGTGCCATGCATTCCCCCAGGACCGGTGCGTGCCACCGGCGTCGTTAGTTTTCTTCCGCATAGGCCTCGAGCGCCTGCGCCAGACTCGATGGGTCCTGGACGCAGATTGCCGGCATGGTGCGATCGATCCGTTTATTCAGGCCTGCGAGCACCTTGCCCGGGCCCAGCTCGAGAACGATATCCGCACCGCGTTCGCGCATCGCCCTAATCGTCTCCACCCACCGCACCGGGCTGCAGAGTTGGAGCGTCAGAGCGTCGCGGATCGAATCCGGGTCCTCATGCGTCTCTACGTCGATATTGTGCAGCACCGGGATGCGGGGAGCGTGAATCGTAACCGACGACAGCGTATTCGCGAACTCGCCGGCCGCGGGTTTCATCAACGCGCTGTGCGCGGGGACACTGACGGCGAGTTTCAGCGCCCGCTTGGCGCCGGCGGCCTTCGCCGCGACGGTCAGACGGTCCACTGCCTGCGCATGGCCCGCCACGACCACCTGCCCGGGGGCGTTGAAATTGACCGCCGAGAGCACCTGTCCCTCGGCCGCCTCGTCGCAAAGCGCAATCACCTGTTCGTCATCCAGCCCCAGAATCGCGGCCATCGCGCCCTTCCCCTGCGGGACTGCTCCCTGCATCAAGCGACCGCGGGTGCGCGACAGGCCTGCCGCGGTCTTGAAGTCCAGCGCACCCGCAGCGACCAGGGCAATAATCTCCCCGAAACTGTGCCCGGCCGCCACGACCGCGTCACGGCCCCCCTGAGCGCGCCAGACCCGCCACACGGCAATGCCGGTAGCCAGCATCGCCGGCTGGATATTCTCCGTGCGGTTGAGCGTATCGGCCGGGCCTTCGCGCCCCAGTGTCGTGAAATCTTCGCCGAGGGTGTCGGAAAGCTCCTCGAAGGTCCGGCCCACTTCCTCGTGCGCCTCGGCGAGTTCGCCGAGCATGCCGACGGACTGCGAGCCCTGACCAGGAAATACAATGGCAACGTTCATCCTGTCCTCAGGCGGGTGTCGCAAGAGCCAGTCCCCTCGCCCCGGCGGGGAGAGCGAAGCGAGGGGCAGAGCACTCGTGTAAGAGGGGTTAGGCGATTTCTGTCAGTGACATACCATCCTGCTTGTCTTTGTCGTCCGTCCTCTATGTTGCGACAACCGTTGCATAGTTCGAGTGACATGGTTCGACTATGCGCCTGATGTCGCGTCTTGATGACGAACGAAAATCCAGCGCGATCCGGTATGTCATTTTCCGGCAATCGCCTTAAATAACTCAGGCGCTTGCAGCGCTCGTATCTTTCTCTTCATCCGGATTCAGAGACTTTTGCGACACCATCCTCGGTGGAGATGGAAATGCAGGGGAGCCGGGTCGTGACAAATGCGGTCTCGACAGCCCTTAACCGCCCCCGCCCAGTGACTCCCGCCCTGGCTGATGTCGGGTTCCCGGTGCCTTCCGATACCTGCCGGGGAGCCACTTGCCGGCGCCCCGCGAACGGTACGGAAACGCCCCGTGACCTTGTTTTCTGATCCCACTTGACGATAATGACCGCCAATTTTCGCGTCCGGGCATTCTAACCGCATGGCAAAAGAAGATCATATCGAGATGCAGGGAACCGTCATCGATACCCTGCCGAATACCACGTTCCGGGTGGAACTGGAAAACGGTCACGTCGTAACTGCTCACATCTCCGGAAGGATGCGCAAGCACTACATCCGGATTCTGACCGGCGACAAGGTAACCGTGGAACTCACCCCCTATGATCTCAGCAAGGGTCGAATCGTCTACCGTGGAAGATAGTTCCCGGCCCGCAATACTTTGCTGACTCCTCCCTGGCTTAGCCGATTTCTGTCAGTGACATACCACCCTGCTTGTCTTTTCGTCCGTCCTCTGTGTTGCGACAACCGTTGCATAGTTCGACTATGCGCCAGTTGTCGCGCCTGGATGACGAACGAAAATCCGGCGCGATCCGGTATGCCATTTTCCGGCAATCGCCTTATTATACGACGGCCTCGTCCTCGAACTGCAGTTCCGGTTTGTCGTCGATTACGGTCACGCGCACCTGCCCGCCCTGACTCAGGCGGCCAAACAGGATATCGTCGGCTAGCGGTTTCTTGATGTACTCCTGGATGACCCGCGCCATGGGTCGAGCCCCCATCTTCGGATCGTAGCCCTTTTCCGCGATCCAGGCCCGGGCCTCGTCGTCGATAACCAGCGACACCTTCTTCTCCTGAAGCTGCGCCTCGAGTTGGATGATGAACTTGTCAACCACGTTGGCGATTGTGCGCCGATCCAGCGAGCGGAAATTGACCACGGCGTCGAGACGATTCCGGAATTCCGGCGTGAATGTCCTGCGAATCACCTCGCCGCTGTCCGTCGAATGGTCCTGTACCATGAACCCCACGCTGGCCCGGCTCATCTCCTCGGCGCCCGCGTTCGTGGTCATGACCAGGAGCACGTTGCGAAAATCGACCTTGCGCGCGTTGGTGTCCGTAAGCGTGCCGTGATCCATGACCTGCAGCAGGAGGTTGAAGACGTCAGGGTGAGCCTTCTCGATCTCGTCGAGCAGTAGCACCGCGTGCGGAGCATTCATCACGGCATCGGTCAGCAAGCCGCCCTGGTCGTACCCTACGTAGCCGGGCGGTGCGCCGATCAGCCGCGAGACCGTGTGTCTCTCCATATACTCCGACATGTCGAAGCGTATCAGCTCGATGTTCATCAGGTGAGCGAGTTGACGCGTGACCTCGGTCTTGCCCACACCCGTCGGACCCGCGAAGAGAAAGGAACCGATCGGTTTCTCCGTGTCGCCCAGTCCGGTGCGGGACATCTTGATGGCCGTGGTCAGGGTGTCAATAGCCTCGTCCTGGCCGAACACCACCATCTTGAGATCGCGGTCCAGCGTTCTGAGCGTCTCCATGTCCGACTTCGAGACGTTTCTCGGCGGAATACGGGCCATCCTTGAGATGATGTTCTCGATGTCCTTGACTGAGATACTCTTCCTTCGGGAGGCCGCGGGCTGAAGCCGGACCCGTGCTCCGGCCTCGTCGATGACGTCGATGGCCTTGTCCGGGAGGTGGCGGTCATTGATGTGACGCGCGGACAGGTCCGCCGCAGCGTGAAGCGCCCTGCCGGTGTATTTCACCTGATGGTGGGATTCGAAACGTTCCTTGAGCCCGAGCAGGATCTTGTAGGTCTCCTCCACCGTGGGTTCGGAGATATCGATTTTCTGGAATCGCCTTGCCAGTGCATGGTCTTTCTCGAAAACGCCCCTGAACTCCTGATAGGTCGTGGAACCGATGCACTTCAGTTCCCCCGAGGCCAGCATGGGTTTGATCAGGTTGGACGCATCCATGACGCCACCCGAGGCGGAACCGGCGCCGATGATGGTGTGGATCTCGTCGATAAACAGGATCGCATGCGGTTCCTTGCGCAGTTGACCGAGCACCCCCTTGAGGCGCTTTTCGAAGTCGCCACGATACTTGGTCCCGGCAACGAGCGCACCAAGGTCCAGCGAGTAGATGGTGCTTTCACTGAGTACTTCAGGCACCTCGCCGTCGACAATCTTCTTTGCCAGACCCTCGGCGATCGCGGTCTTGCCGACTCCGGCCTCGCCGACGAACAACGGATTGTTCTTGCGTCTGCGGCAGAGGATCTGGATGGTGCGCTCGACCTCTTCCTGCCGCCCGATCAAGGGGTCGATCTTGCCCTCGGTCGCCATTTCGTTGAGATTGACCGCAAAGCTTTCCAGGGGTTTCCTGGGCGTCGCCGTTTCCGGGCCTTCCTGCTCGGCCGGCTGCGCAGCATCCTCTTCACTGTCGTCGGAGACTTTGGAAATCCCGTGGGAGATGAAGTTGACGACATCCAGCCGGGCCACGTCGTAACGGCTCAGCAGATAGACCGCCTGGGATTCCTGCTCTCCGAAAATGGCCACCAGGACATTGGCCCCCGTCACCTCTTTCTTTCCCGAGGACTGCACGTGGAACACGGCGCGCTGCAGCACCCGTTGAAATCCCAGCGTGGGCTGCGTATCGCGGTTATCGCCCTCGGGGAGGATCGGTGTGTTGGCGACGATGAATTCCCCGAGTTCCTGACTCAGCTTCGCCAGGTCCACTCCAACCGCCTTGAGCACCTCGGCCGCCGTGGGATTGTCGGTCAGTGCGAGCAACAGGTGCTCGACCGTCATGAATTCATGACGGTCGTCCCGTGCAGACTTGAACGCCTTGTTCAGAGAGAGTTCGAGTTCCTTGTCAAGCATAATAGTATGTCAGTCTTTGGTCTCCGCCCCGCTATGCCTCTTCCATGGCGCACAGCAAGGGATGATTGTTGGCCCTCGAGTATTCGTTGACCTGGGCCACCTTGGTCTCTGCAATCTCCCGGGTGTACACCCCGCAGATCCCTTTACCGCGGGTGTGAACGTGCAACATGATCCTCGTTGCCTTTTCCCGGTTCATACGGAAGAAGTTCTCGAGTATGTATACGACGAATTCCATCGGCGTGTAGTCGTCGTTCACAAGGACGACCTTGTACATACGCGGTTGTTTGACCTTGGGTCGGGACTCCTGGACCTCGAAATCCACACCCGACTGAATTTGCGTATCCTTGCCGCTCATTACACCTAAGAAAGATTTCGTCTCGCCCCTTCGGACTGATTATATACCGACAGGGGAGCACCGTCCGGTCGCCCGGACCGCTCTGCGGCGACCCACTCCGGCAGGCAGATGCAACTGCAAGTAAATTCAGAAATTTCCACTCTTCAGGCGGCTTGCGTCCCGAAGCCGACCGAGTCCACCTCGCACTTCACTCCCCAGACTGTTAGTCGGGGAAACCGGCTCCGGGTTCCGCAGTGCCCACCCTTGCGCGTCGATCGGACCGACGCGATCGGCTATGATGGGCCCCGACCCGAGATACCGCTTCCCCGGTCCCATACGGATTCGATGGACCCGATAGATGCAGACCCTGCAAGAGGACTTCCCGACACCGCACACCACTGCGACCGCTTCCCCGCTCGACGGATCTTCCCGCGCTGACGTGACGGTCGGCATGTCGGGGGGTGTGGACTCAGCGGTCGCTGCCCTCTTGCTGCAACGTCAGGGCTACCGGGTACGCGGCCTGTTTATGAAGAACTGGGAAGAGGACGATTCACAGGACCACTGCGCCGCCCGCGAGGATCTACGGTCGGCGCGCGCAGCCAGCGACCGCCTCGGCATTCCCCTGGATAGCGTGAACTTCTCAGCCGAGTACTGGGACCGCGTATTCGAGACCTTTCTGGCCGGGTACCGGGCCGGTCGGACGCCGAACCCGGACGTCCTGTGCAACACCGAGATCAAGTTCCGCGTCTTTCTCGATCACGCCCTGGCGCGCGGCGCGCAACTCATCGCGACCGGCCACTATGCCAGGCTGAACCGCACGCATCAGGGCGTGCGGTTGCTCAAGGGACTCGACGGGGACAAGGACCAGAGCTATTTCCTGCATGCCCTGTCCGGTCCGCAACTGGACCGCGCGCTATTCCCCCTGGGAGATCTGGAAAAGCGTCAGGTCCGGATCCTGGCCCGGGAGGCAGGACTGCCGAACCACGACCGCAGGGACAGCACCGGGATCTGTTTTGTCGGAGAACGTCGATTCCGGCGGTTTCTGGGCAAGTATTTGCGCGGAGAGCCCGGTGAGATTGTCTCCACGGAGGGTGATACGCTGGGTCGTCACGCGGGCCTGATGTTTCACACCATCGGCCAGCGCAAGGGTCTGGGCATCGGCGGACGACGCGGTGCGGGTGAGGCGCCCTGGTACGTGGTCGAAAAGGATACGAGGAACAACCGGCTGATCGTCGCCCAGGGAAGTGATCACCCGGCGCTGTACCGCAGCCGATTGATTGCACAGGACTGGCACTGGATCGCGGAAAACCCGCCCACGTTTCCGTTGCGCTGCCGCACCCGGATTCGCCACCGGCAACCGGTTGAGCCCAGTACGCTGAACAGCGCAAGCGGCGGCTCGATCGAGGTTTGCTTCGACTCGCCCCAGCGGTCCGTCGCCCCGGGGCAGTTCGTCGTCGCCTATCAGGGAGACACCTGTCTCGGTGGCGGGGTGATTGGCGACACCACGCCCGTGGTCCCATAGAAATGGGTGACAACCGCACGGTCGAGAACCGAACCATCGCCCTGGCTGGACTGTATCAGGCCATCGGGCAGGTATCCTCCATCGCCTGGTCGGGGCGCATCGACGAGGCGGCCTTCGACCCCTGTATACGCAGCCTGTTTCAGTTCGACGCTTCGAGCTACGCCGAAGTCTACGGTGGGCTCGCAGGCATCCGCCCCGGTCTGCGTGCCCTCGATGCCGCGCTGGCACGTCAGGAGGGACAGGAGGCGATCGAACAGGCGCGGTACGCAGTGACAATACTGTTCCTGGAACGTAAACTCGCGCGGCGCTCGAAAAACCTCGAGGCGTTGCGCGCCGGCATCGAGGGAGCCGCGGCGACGCTCGAGTATTTCGGTCCGACTCATGCGAACACGATCGCGCGTCTGGCCGAGATCTACCGCGAGACGATCAGCAGCCTGGGCCCCCGGATCATGGTCAAGGGCGACCAGGACGTCCTCGCCAACCCGGACAATGCCAGCCGTATCCGCGCGATGCTGCTCTGCGCCATTCGGGCCGCCGTGCTATGGCGGCAGGCCGGCGGGAGCCGATGGCGGCTACTCCTCGAACGTGGCGCCATGCGCAGGAGCGCCGGGGCGCTGCTGTCCCCGGAAACCGGATAGCCTTGTAAAAAGGGACCCGTGCATGCGCCGGGCAGCTGGTTTATCCTTCCGGCCTCTATCGGCGCCTGGTTGAGGGTTTCGTCCAGGCGCCGTCCCCAGAACCGGAAAACGAGACATGACCCAATCCTTCGACACGTCAGAACACCTGGACGCGGGCGGCGAGACCTGGCAGATCCAGCGGATCTCAACCCTGCCAGGGGTCGAGACACTGCCCTACTCCATCAAGATACTGCTCGAGAACCTCCTGAGGCACGAAGACGGGGAGACGGTGACGCGCGAAGACATCGAGTCGCTGCTTCGCTGGGACCCCAGCCAGGAAAAACCCCGCGAGATCGCGTTCCGTCCGGCCCGCGTCCTGATGCAGGACTTTACCGGGGTCCCCGCGGTGGTCGATCTGGCCGCGATGCGCGACGCCATGCAGCGCCTCGGCGGTGATCCCGACCGGATCAACCCGCTGCAACCGGCGGAACTGGTGATCGACCACTCCGTTCAGGTCGACAGCTTCGGGTCCGAGATGTCTATCAGGACCAACTCAGACCTCGAGTTCAGTCGCAACCGCGAACGCTATGCCTTCCTGAAATGGGGGCAGAACGCCTTTTCCAACTTCAAGGTCGTTCCACCCGATACCGGGATCGTCCACCAGGTCAACCTGGAATATCTGGCCCGGGTCGTTTTCACACAGGACCGCGATGGCGTGAAAGAGGCCTTTCCGGATACGGTCGTCGGCACCGATTCCCACACCACGATGATCAACGGGATCGGCGTGCTCGGCTGGGGAGTCGGCGGCATCGAAGCCGAGGCGTCCATGCTGGGTCAGCCCATCTCGATGCTCATCCCGCGGGTCGTGGGCGTCCGGATCGAGGGTAGGCTGCCGGAGGGGGCCACGGCCACGGACCTCGTCCTCAGGATCGTGGAAATGCTGAGGGAACACGGTGTAGTGGGCAAGTTCGTCGAGTTCTTCGGTCCCGGTCTCGACCATCTGCCGCTGGCCGACCGCGCCACGATCGCCAATATGGCACCGGAGTACGGCGCCACCTGCGGCATCTTTCCGATCGACGTGGAGACACTGCGCTACCTGCGTCTGTCCGCCCGCCCCGAATCGCAGATCGCCCTGGTGGAAACCTACGCCAGGACACAAGGGATGTGGCGAGACGACGACACGCCGGAAGCGACCTACAGCGAGGTCTTGGAACTGGATCTTTCGCAGGTGGAGCCGGCGCTTGCCGGGCCCAGACGCCCCCAGGACCGCATGCCACTGCGGCGCTCGGCGGAGATGTTTCGCGACGCGCTCCAGTCCCTCAAGCAGGACCGAGGCATCACCGGCAAGGGACCGGTCCGCGTAGAAATCAACGGAAAACCGGTGGAGATCGGTGACGGCGCGGTGGTGATCGCGGCGATCACCTCCTGCACCAATACGTCCAACCCCTCGGTCATGATGGGCGCCGGATTGCTGGCGAAGAAGGCCGCCGAACGCGGGCTGGGTGTCAAGCCCTGGGTGAAGACCTCGCTGGCGCCGGGGTCCAAGGTCGTGACCGGCTACCTCGAGCACGCCGGCGTCATGGATAGTCTGCGCAGTCTCGGATTCAACGTCGTCGGCTACGGATGCACGACCTGCATCGGCAACTCGGGCCCGCTTCCGCCGCCGGTGAGCGACGCGATCCGCAAGGGGGACCTGAGTGTCGCCTCTGTACTGTCCGGCAACCGAAACTTCGAGGGCCGGGTACACGCCGAGGTCCGAATGAACTTCCTCGCCTCCCCGCCCCTGGTCGTCGCCTACGCCATCGCGGGCAGAATGGACATCGACCTTTACAATGAACCGCTGGGCCAGGACGTGGACGGGAACCCCGTGTACCTGCGCGATATCTGGCCCGGTCACGATGAGGTCTCCGCCGCGATCGGACAGGCCGTCACCAGGGGTCAGTTCAGCGAGTCCTACCGTAATGTGTTCAGCGGCGACGCACACTGGGCGGAACTGGCCTCCGGCTCGGAACGACTATACGGCTGGGGCGACTCCACCTACGTCAACAACCCGCCCTATTTCGATGGGATGACCCTTGAACCGGCTCCCATGTCCGACATCCGCGGCGCAAGGGTCCTCGCACTGCTCGGCGACTCGGTCACCACGGACCATATCTCACCCGCCGGCGCGATCAAGGCCGACAGCCCGGCCGGGATCTATCTGCAGGAGCGGGGGATCGCCCCGAAAGACTTCAATTCGTACGGTTCCCGGCGCGGCAACCACGAGGTGATGATGCGAGGTACCTTTGCCAATATCCGGTTGCGGAACCTGATGGCACCGGGGACCGAGGGGGGCGTGACCAAATATCAGCCCTCCGGTGAACTGATGTCCATCTACGACGCCGCCATGCGGTATCAGTCCGAAGGCACGCCGACCCTACTCATCGCGGGCAGAGAGTACGGATCGGGCTCATCGCGCGACTGGGCCGCCAAGGGACCGAGATTGCTCGGCGTCCGTGCGGTCATCGCGGAGAGTTACGAGCGGATCCATCGTTCGAACCTGGTCGGTATGGGTATCCTGCCGCTGCAGTTCCGGGAAGGTGACGACGCAGAGTCGCTCGGACTGACCGGCCTGGAGACCTTCGACATCGAGGGGCTGGAGGCAGGCTCCGGCGCCGAGGTTGAAGTCGCCGTGACCGGTACCACCGGTGATTCACGGAGATTCACCGCCCGGGTGCGCATCGACACACCGCAGGAGGTAGCGTACTACCGAAACGGCGGCATCCTGCAGTACGTCCTTCGCCAACTGGCTGCATGAACCCCGCCATGGCCGGACCCTTCGTCACGCTGGGTGCGTCGCTTGCCGCGTTGGGCGTCGCCATGGGCGCCTTCGGTGCGCACGCCCTGAAGTCGAGACTCGCCGGGGACATGCACGCGGTGTTTCAGACCGGCGTGCAGTACCACATGCTCCATGCCCTGGGGCTCGTGCTGATCGGGCTCACCCTGCGATGGATCGGTCCCTCGACCCTGCTGACCTGGTCCGGCGTCCTGATGGGACTCGGCGTCCTGCTGTTCTCGGGCAGCCTGTATGTGCTGAGCATCACGGGCGTGAGGGCCTGGGGCGCGGTCACACCCTTCGGCGGGACGGCCCTTATCGTCGCCTGGTTCCTGTTCGCCATCGCCGCATGGCAATCGACATCGGCGACCTCGCATCCGCCCTGAGCGAAGGCGGCGAACAACCTACCGGCCGCCCTCTGCGGGCCCTCTGCCCAAACGCTCCGCGATGTCGTGGAGTACCGCCGCGCGATCGCGCTTTTCGAGTTCTGCGTCGAGAACGGAAAAGGTCTCCCGATACCCCGGCCGGTCAAGCAACGAGCGACGCGCCAAGGCGATCGAGATCAGCCGGAAGAATCGGAACAGGGCGTATCCCGCGGTCGCGATGAGCAGCGACAACAACGCCTCACCCGTGAACAGCAGCCAGCCGGCTGCGATGTAGGCCAGAAAACTCGTCGCCGCGATCAGCGCCGTGACCCGGTGTACGCGGTTCAGGATCAGGGCGAGGCGATCGAAGCACAACGCAAGGCCTTCGAAGCGTACGCCAAGAACATGCCTGAGTTCCCCCCGGCCGCTTTCGCTCCCGAGGTCATGATCACCAGGGACCGCGAAGCGATCGAGGCCTTCATGGCCAGCGAACGCGAACGGATGGAAGCCCGCGTCCAGGCCATGCAGGAAGAGAGGGACAAGATCCGCGCCGAGCGTGAGGCCCAGATAGAGACCTATCGCAAGGCACGCGAAGACCGTATTGCCCTGGCCGACGTTGCCGCAGAAAAGGACGTTGTCGCAGAAGAGAAGTAAGCAGCCCCCTCCGCTGCCCGAAAAGGCCCGTGTGCGATCCACACGGGCCTTTTCTTTTCCCCTATACCGAACCCCGGTCTCGCTCCCCGGCGGGCTGAGCTTCGCGCCATCGCTGGAAGGTCGGATACTCCTGGTATGCCTTTTCCAGGACGTACTGCAGTGCCCCCCTCAGGCGGTAGATTCTGGCGACGGAATCCAGCCGGAACACCTCGGAACCGCCCTCGTCAAAAAACACCAGCGACGGTGCATAGAAAAGTCCCAGTTCCTGCGCCCACTGATTGGCCGTCTTCCGCTCCCCGCTCGGAGTAATCACGGGAGTATCCGACCACATGTCCAGTTGCACGACGTTGAAATCCTGTAGCAACTGCCGGGTCTCCGGGTCGGCGAGCGGTTCGGTGTGCAGGATGTCGCAGGCATGACATTCCCGCTGCTCGAACAACACCAGCAAAGGTTTCTCCCCTGCGAAACGGGTACGGTCCAGCGCGTAGGGCGGGTTCTCGAAATACGGCTCCGAGATCATCTCCCCGACGTCGAACTTGGGCGGCGGATCGGCCCTGGCCAGATATGAGCGCAATGACTCCTGTCTGTAATACCCGTCGACCACGTATTCCAGCGCCGCACGAAACTTGTAGGGTGGATAGTATCCGCGCAGTCTCAGCGCCTCCTCGCCGGCCCTGTCGTAGAAGATGATCGACGGTGTGAAATTTGTTCCCTCGCGCTCCGCGTATTTGGTTTCCGTCAGCACCTCCCCTTTAAGGTCGGTAACTTCACGGGCCCCCCAGATGTCGATCGGAACGACATCGAAATTGGTCTGCGTATACTTGACGATATCTTCCTCACGGCCGAAATTGACCTCCATCAGGGCCTCGCAGTAGGCACAGTGCTTCTGCCCGAAGTAGACCATCAGGCCGGTCTTCCCCGACTGCAGGGACTCCTGCAGATCATCCGGGAGATCAAGAAAGGAATTCTTGAACCAGTCAGGATATTCGATATCCCGTATCCTCGGAGTATCGTCGATCTCCGCAATATCGAAGTGGTCGCCTACCGTCGCCAGTACGGGTGTGGTCAGCCAGATGATCGCGGCCGACATGGACCATCGCACTCCTCGTTGCATCGTCTCCATTGTCTCCTCCTCGTCAGACATCAGCTCCAGACACCGTCTGGACACCGGGATGCTACCCTTATTATTACCTAAATCCTGCAAGTAGCCTTCGCTTCCGGAGTCGGGACCAATAGGGACAGAATAATCGCCGTGCCACAGTCATTTCCGCCGCTCCGATGGCAAAATTGTAACCAAGGCGATGACGACAAGCCGCGTTCTCAAGCGATAAGGCGATTTCTGTCAAATGACATACCATTCTGCTTGTCTTTTCGTCCGTCCTCTGTGTTGCGACAACAGTGACATAGTTTGACTATGCGCCTGTTGTCGCGCCTTGATGACGAACGAAAATCCGGCGCAATCTGGTATGCCATTTTCCGGCAATCGCCTAAGAGCCTACTTTTCTCCCTTTTCCCGTGCGACGGGCAGAACCGCCCGTCGGCCTGTTGATGGCAGGCCGTTGGCGGTGCGGGTTCGTTGCTCGATCCGGGCTCAGGCAGGTTGGCTCAAAGCCAACCAGTCGTGCCACACCTCGGGATGGAGATGCTGCCGAGGTAACTTGATGCGCAGCTGGTTCGCCCCGGTGAGCCGCTTGCCCGCCACACGGATCAGAAAG
>JAJDOJ010000058.1 GCA_022340215.1 Gammaproteobacteria bacterium | reverse complement strand
AGGAAGACGGACTCCACCGCCAGGGCGCCGCGGTCCATGATGTCGCGGACCTGCTTCATCAGGGCGGTCACGTCGAGCGCCGTGACGCTGGGGTATTGCCTTACCAGACGGCTGACCACATCAAAACGCTCCGGCGGCAGGTAGAAGGTCGCGATGTAGGTGGCGGGCAGGTCGCGCATCAGCCCGGGGGTGCCGATGACGAAGAAGTTGGCGTTGAACGAGTCCCACTGAACCGAGCGCAGGTTGCTGACCCGACCGCGCACGGACTGCCCCGCGACGTTGAACACGAGTTCGTCGCCCACCTCGATGCCCAGCCGTCCCGCGATTCCCTCCTCGACGGAGAACAGCGGTTGCTCGTGCTCCTCGGCAGACCACCATTGCCCCGCGACGATGGCGTTGTCGGTCTGCAGGGTCTCGGCCTGACTCAGGTTGAATTCGCGTGTGGCCAGCCGTCGCGTGCGGATTTCTTCGTAGTCCTCGGGGTCGACCTCGCGGTCCCCGATGGACTCCAGTCGTCCCCGCACCATCGGAAACGGTCCACCGACGTCCAACCCGTCCGCGGTCAGCAGATCGCGCACGCCGTCCACCTCATCGGGTTGGATATTGATGAGAAAGTGATTGGGCGCGTCCTCGGGCAGCGCGTCCCGCCAAGCGCTGAGCAGGTCCACCCGGACCAACGCCAGCAGGAGCAGCGCGGTGATGCCCAGGCCGAACCCGGTGAGCTGGAGGGTCGTGGTCGCGGGACTGCGGGACAGACTCGCCAGACCATAGCGCCAGGATCCCGTCGCGCGTGACCGCATCGGGGTCAGGAGGCGGACCAGCAGGCGCGCGGCGATCACGAGTACGATCAGGCCTCCCGCCAGTCCGCCGAGCAGGCGGAAGGCCAGTGCGTCGTCCCCGATCTGCCAGACCAGCAACGTGGTGAGCGCGAGACCGGCCGTCACCACGAACAGGCCGAACGAGAGCGGCGGCGGGCCGGCGGTCCGTTGAAAGACGCGCATCGGCGGGACGTTCGCGAGCCGCAGCACGGAGGGCAGGACGAACCCGCCGAGCATCAGGATCCCGGTCGCGACGCCGGCGGCAAGGGGCCAGGCCGACGGGGCCGGCAGGTCGTCGCTGAACCAGTTCCCGACCAGTTCGGCGAGGACCGTCTGGAGCATGAGACCTGCCAGCGTCCCGGCCAGGCTGCCGGCCAGACCGAGCAGCAGCAGCCGGAGCGAGAAGATCGCAAAGACCCGGCGGCGGCTGGCGCCCAGGCAGCGCAGCAGGGCGCCGGCATCGGACTGCCGCTCGACGAAGCGCCGCGTGGACATGGCGACCGCCACGATGCACAGCAGGGTCGCGGTGACCGCTGCGATGCGCAGGAATCGCGAACCCCTCTCCAGGGCCATGCGCAGTTCCGGACGCGCGCTGCTGACATCGGCCAGGCTCGCCCCCTCGGGCAGGTGGGTCTGCAGCCAGTTACGAAAGCGCTCGACGTCTCCGGCCTCTCCCGCGACCAGAAACCGGTGCCGTACGCGGCTGGCCGGTCCGAGGAGACCCGTTCGCGCGATCTCGTCCAAGGCGACCATCACCCGGGGCGCCAGGCGAAAGAGATTCGCCGCGCGATCCGGTTCGCGGGTCACGATGCGCGCGATGCGCAGATCCGCCTCACCGAGACGCAGGTCATCTCCGATCCCGAGGCCGAGCACTGCGAGCAGGCGCGCCTCGACCCAGGCCTCGCCGGCAGCCGGGATCCCCGGCGTGACGGAATCGGCTCCACCCCGTTCCAGGGCGGTCAGTAACTCTCCCCGCAGCGGGTAGGTGTCGGATACGCCCTTCACCTGTACGAGCTGCGTTCGATCCCCGGCGACCACCACACTCGGGAAGTTCAGCGTATCGGCGGTGTTCAGGTGGTACCGCTTGGCGGTTTCGTGTATCGCGTCGTTTAGGGGTTGACTCGATTCGACCACCAGGTCGGCCGCCAGTACCGCGGTCGCCTGGCGCGACATGGCCCGTTCGACGCGGTCGGTGAAGAAGGTGACGGTGGTGACGGAGGCGACCGCCACCACCACCGCGAACACCAGCAGGCGTAGTTCTCCCGCGCGCCAGTCACGCCGCAGGAGGCGCCAGGCGAGCGGCAACGACTTCACGACCGCGGCTCCAGCGCACCGCCGTGCAGCAGGAGTTGCCGGTCGCAGCGCCGCGCCAGCGTCTCGTCGTGGGTGACCAGCACCAGCGTGGCGCGGTTTCCGGTCCTGAGCCGGAATAACAGGTCCGCGACCTTCTCTCCGGTGACCGCGTCGAGATTGGCGGTGGGTTCGTCGGCGAACAGGACACGGGGGTTCGGGGCGAAGGCGCGGGCCACCGCCACGCGTTGCTGCTCTCCGCCCGACAGCCGGGAAGGGTAGTGATGCAGGCGGGCGCCGAGGCCGGCCTCGCGAAGTGCTTCCGTCGCCGCCACTTCGGGTTGCGCATGGTTGGCGAGTTCCAGCGGCAGCATGACGTTTTCCAGTGCGGTCATGCCGGAGAGCAACTGAAAGGACTGAAACACGAAGCCGACCCGCCCCGCGCGCAGGGCCGCGCGCCCGTCCTCGTCCCGCTCGCCGAGATCCGCTCCGAACAACCGGGCGTGCCCGCCGGTGGCGGTATCCAGCCCCGCCAGGAGGCTCAGCAGGGTGGATTTGCCGGAACCGGAGGCCCCCAGGATCGCGACCGCCTCACCCTGCGAGACCTCCAGTTCCACGTTCGTCAGGATGCTCAGGGGACCGTCGGCGGTGGGAACCGTCTTCGACAGCCCCTTGGCCGAGACGGGTATTGCGGTAACATTCACGCCCATGCGTGGTTCTCTGTCATTTGCTTGCTGGTTGATCTGCTTTGTCCCGGTGCTTGCCGCTCCGTCTCCCGCCGTGGTCGTGCTCGGTGACAGTCTGAGTTCCGCTCACGGGATCGCGGCGGAGTCCGGCTGGGTCGATCTGCTGGCGGAGCGACTTTCACGGGAAGGCTACGCATACCGTGTCGTCAATGCCAGTATCACCGGGGATACGACCCGGGGCGGTCTGGCACGGCTTCCGGCGCTGCTGGCGCGCGAGCAGCCGGATATCGTCATTATCGAACTGGGCGGGAACGACGGGCTGCGGGGGATCGACACGCAGGTCACGGCGGCTAACCTCGAGGATATGATTCGGCTGTCCAGGGAGGCCGGCGCGCGCGTCCTGCTGCTCGGCGTCAAGCTGCCGGCCAACTACGGACCGGCGTTCGGGATGGCGTTTCACCAGGTGTACCTTGATGCGGCCGAGACGAATCGGGTTGCCCTCGTCCCGTTTTTCCTCGACGGTGTCGCCCTCGATCCCTCGATGATGCAGGCCGACGGCATCCATCCCAATGCCCGGGCGCAACCGATCCTGCTGAACAACGTCTGGGCGGCACTGGAACCGCTGCTGCAGGCGGAAGGGAAGACGTCCGGGGAACCGATTTCGTCAATCAGGATCCTACTGAGCGATGCACGGCGTTAAACACATGCTGCCCGGGGAATTTCCTGATTCACTCCCTTGAATGGAAACCGGATCGAATTACCCTGCGTATTGTCCGAAGAGGGATACAAGCGGGGTCATTGTCGAGATGGGTAGCGATAGTCGTACCGATCCGCGGAACGGTGCCGGTGCGCAAAGCAAGCATCGACCGAACTGCGCTACCATTCTGTTCATGGATCAGAATGGGCAGGCGAGTCCGGGGCAGGTCGACGGGCGGGAATCTGCGCTGCTCGTCGAGCGGGTGCGGCGCATGGCGGCGGGCGACGAGAAGGCGCTGGCGGAGCTCTACGACATGACCGTCAATTGCACGTACGCACTCGCTCTGCGTGTGACGCAACGGCGCGAGATCGCCGAGGAGGTCGTCAGCGACGTCTATGTCCAGGCGTGGCGGTCCGCCGTCCGTTACGACGCAACTCGCAGCACGGTAAAGGGCTGGCTGAGTATGCTGTGCCGCAGCCGTGCCATCGACGCATTGCGTCGCGAAGGCCTGGATCCGGTCGAGGCGTACCGAGACCTGGAAACGATTCCCGATACGGGGGAATCGACACAACAGGATCTGGCCATGGCGCTGGATCGTTCAACGGCGGTCCACCAGGCCATCGCGGCGCTGGAGGAGACCCAGCGCCAGCTCATATCACTGGCCTATTATCGGGGGATGACACACGCCGAACTCGCCACCTGTACCGGAATGCCGCTGGGCACGGTCAAGACGAAGCTGCGTCGGGCCTACGCGGTGTTGCGCAAGGCGTTGACAGCATCGGAGGCCGCCCAGGAGGATGTATATGAACCCTGAGTACGAGAATCGTTCCGAACACGATGCCTTGCCGGCGGACGTCTCGGAGGCCCTTGGTGAGGCACACACGGGTGCGGCGCTGTCACCTCAGAGCGAGATGCGTCTGCGCCGCGAGATCCTTGCCCGCGTGGCGGAGGAACGTTCGGTAAAGCGCGGGTTCCTCACGATACGCGCCGATGAAGGCGAGTGGTTGAGCATCGCACCCGGTATCCGGAAAAAGCCCCTGTATACCGACACCGTCGCAGGGACGGAGTCCTACCTGTTGAAGGTGGAACCCGGTGTGCAAGCGCCCCACCATGGTCACCGGGGTACGGAACTCTGTCTGGTGCTGGAAGGCAGTTTGCGCTACGGTCCGCTGCACCTGTCAGCGGGAGACTGGCACGTGGCGCACCGGGAAAGCGTTCACCCCAAAGCCTTCACCGACACGGGTGCCCTGTTGTTTATACAGGAACCGCTGGAGAACAGCATCGCGGCCCCCTAGTGTCCGTCCACAAACTGTGGGTTCTTCTTCTCCATTGCTTGTTGGATCCGCTTCGCTTGATCCAACCTACTGATTTTAATGACTTACGATATTGCGTAGGGTGGAACCAGCACAGCGGTTCCACGCATAAGGGTGTTTACCGACGCTAACTAGGCCTAGCGGACGACGGGTAAGCGTTCCCGTCGCAGCGACGGTACAATCATCGTTCGCTCGATCCGCTCATCGCCGCGCAAGACCTGTGGCGGCGGATTTTCTCTCGTCTTACCTCCAAGCTGCCTTCCACCCCTGCCCGGCCCGACGACCGGTGTTCGTTTCCGCTGCCTTTCCCACCGTCGGCAGGGGCTCCTGTTTTCCGTTCCCAGCGCAGCAGCGCAACACGCGAAGTCCGCGACGCGCGCGCATGCGACGAAATGCCCAAAGCGGCAAGGCGCGTCCAAATCCGAATCCAACTTCCATCCATCCTCCGTATTACAGATACATCGCGGGAACACATCGAATCGGTGATGGTTTCCCGACTAACGACATCCCGGGGTGCGACTGCTTGGCGTGGTCCAGTCCCCGGTCGAGGCTCACGGCAGAGGTAGTGCAGGATGTTCAGGACCCTTTGGCGGTATCGCGTTCCCCTGACGGCTTTCGCCGTATTTCTGCCGGCCGCTTGCGGGCAGGGACCTTCATCGGGGCAAGCGGCATCGACCACCACTGTGGGGGCCGACTGGCAGGTCACGCCGGATCCCTGTCGGCTCATTGAGACAATCGACGAATCGATGCCGGTCCCGGGTCGGATTATCGAGCGTCTCCGGGTCGGCCTGGCCGCGGGTATCGATCCCGTCCCCTTGCTCGAGCGAATCGGCTGGTTCTATGTCTCTCAGGCCAGGACCCGCAGCGACCCAGGTCTCTACACACTCGCAGCCGCTGCTTCGGATTGCATAAAGAAACAGCATCCCGACAGTGCCGAGGCGATGTTGCTGGAGGGACATGTCCTGCACAGCCGGCATCGTTTCCGTGAGGCGGAGCGCGTGGCACGACGACTCGTCGCGATGCGCGGACTCTGGTTCGATCACGCATTGCTCGGAGATGCGCTGTTCGATCTCGGCAGGCTCGAGGAGGCCGCCGACGCGTATCAGGAAATGATGTCCCAGCGGCCAGGACCCCAGGCCTACCTTCGGGCGGGGAAGCTGCGGTGGACTACCGGTGACCTGTCGGGGGCGATCGAGATGATGCGTCTGGCGCTCGGGTCCGGTGCCGGCCGGGATCCCGGGGCCGAGGCCTGGACCTACACCGAACTCGCCAGGTTGGAGTTTCAGGACCGGCGGATGTCCGAAAGTGCGATGCATCTTCACGCCGCCCTGCGTCTTGCACCGGACTATGTGCCGGCACTTGTCCTGCGGGCGCGACTGGCGCTGTCCCGGGACGCATGGGGCGAGGCACTCGCTGATCTTGAGCAGGCTCAGGAAAAGACCACCTTGCCGGAGGTGCAGTGGCTGCTGGCCGATGTCCTGCGACGCGTGGGCAGAGAGATGGCGGCCGATGCGGTCGTGGTGAAATTGAGCGATACCGCAAACCGCGAGGATCCACGCACCGTGGCCTTGTTCCTCGCTACCGAAGGACTGAACCCGGCCCTGGCTCTGGAAGTCGCGCGCACCGAACTGGGTGTGCGGCAGGACGTCTTCACACTGGACGCCATGGCCTGGGCAAGCCTCGCCGCCGGAGACGTTCCCACGGCCCGTCGTTTTGCCCTGCAGGCGACGGCCGCTGGCACCAAAGAGGCTCGCCTATTCCTTCACGCCGGCATCATTGCCGCGCGCACGGGTTTCGCGGAAGAGGCCGTCGGCTGGCTGAACCGGGCCCTGGAACTTCGCCACACGCTGTTCCCGGGCGAGCGCGACCTGCTTTTCAAAGAATTTGCGGTATTGCGTCCGCAAATCGGTCCCGGACTCGGGGAGACCTCGATGATCCGGGAAGACCATGCACCACCAGGAGATCGACATGAACAGAGTTAGACATCGACAGCGCCTACTACCTTCACTCCTCGCCGGGACGCTGATGACGGGGCCGGCATTCGCGTCCAGTCACATGGATGCTCCGCTGATTACCCTCGACGACGCGGCCAATACAACGGACGTCTACGCGTTTCGCAGTGATGCCGGGGGTATCCCGTACCTGACCACGGCGGTGGCGGTGTATCCCTTCGAGGAACCGGGAATCGGCCCCAACAAGTACAACTTCGACGACAACGTGCTCTACGAGATACACATCTCGACCGGAAAGGATCTGGAAAAGGGGCGGCCGAGCTTCAGCTACCAGTTCCGGTTCGACACAGGGTTTAAGGAGCCGAACACCATACTGCAGTCCTACCTCGGCGTGGTCGACATCGTTGACGACGCTGCGCAGAACCTGACGCAGACCTACCGCGTGACACGCGTCGATCACCGGAACGGTAAATCGACCCGACTGGATTCGCGGGACCGGCCATTGAAGGTGCCTCCGAACAATCAGGGCATCGCGACCCCGAGGTATAACATCGACAACAACGGCGACAATCCGGCCAGGCCGGGTGTAGCCAGTGAGTCCGATCTGGACGGGTATACACGCGCCAGCATCTACACACTGAAGCGTGGGCACCGGGTATTCGCGGGACAACGTGAAGACGGGTTCTACGGGGATATTCAGGCCGTGTTCGATCTGCTGCAGCTCGAGAGTCCGGTGCTCGGTCTGGAAAGCCCGAACAAGCCGTTCGACAGTCAGGGCGGTTACAACGTCCATACCATCGTGCTGCAGATTCCCTTGGAGGAGATTGGCGGCGACCGGCAGGTCGTCGGTGTCTATGCCACCACCAGCCGTCAAAGGACCCGCGTCCTGCGCCAATACGACGACCGCAACAAGGGTCCTTGGGTGCAGATCGCCAGGCAGGGCAATCCGTTGTTCAACGAGGCGCTAGTCGCCCTCGCCGACAAGGATCGTTACAACCGGACGATGCCGGCACGGGACAACCACCTGTTTCGCAAATACGCGGAAAACCCCCAGCTTGCGACCCTGCTCAACGCGATTCACGGCACCGCCGCGATCGACAGCGGACGAACCGACCTGGCCGGTATTTTCATCCCCGATCTCATCAAGGTGGACCTGTCGACCGGACCGGCGGCACTGGCTGGTGATGCCACCGGCAACGGTTTCCATCGCCTCGGCATCTTCGGCGGCGACGTGTTGACCAGCAGTGTCCAGGACGGATTCGGGGGCGGTGTGATACCCGGCGGCTGGCCCAATGGCCGGCGATTCGGCGACGATGTCGTGGACATCGCAGTCTGCGCGTTGCTCAGCGATCTCCGCGACCCGGCTAACCCCTCGATCGCCTGTGACGCCGATGTCGACGTCGACGGGGTGAATCGCAACGACATCACCTACAACACCGTGATGCCCTATGCCGGCACCCCGCTGAACGGCCGCAATCACTCTCACCACTGAGTGTAGTGCGGCTGTTGCGCGTTGACTGGGGGAGCTCCTTCCCCATTGACGGGGAAGGTTGGGATGGGGGTGGGTGCAAGGGTTGGCACGGCGCCGGACTCGAGTCCCGACCCCCACCCAGCCCGGCCCCCACCCCCACCCAGTCTCCCCCTGCCAGGGGGAGGAGTCAGTAAGTTGCACCTCCCCCTGCAGGGGGAGGGGTTAGGAGATAGACAGCAGGAACTGGAAAAATGAGGCTTTTCCTCAGTTTGTTATCGGTACCCCGAAGGCGTGTCTCTCTGCTGGCGGGCATGCTTATCATGCTGTTGACAATTACAGTACCCGACGCGGCGGCCCATGATCCGGGGCTGAGCTCGTCGAGATGGTTGATGATGGGGAACACCCTGTCGGTGGACTTGGCAATGGCGCGCAGGGATATCGAACCTCTGCTTAGCCGCAAGCGCTTCCAGGCGTCTCGGGATGCGGCCAGGGAGCATCCGTCAGTTGCCCAGGCGCTCGAAGGCATCGCCTTAACCGCGATCCAACTGACCAGCGATTCGAAGCATGTGGCGCCCGAGCGCGTTGAAGTCGAGGAGTACTCAGGCGACGGCGTTCGCTTGAGGATGGAATACCGGGTCCAGCCAGGGTCCTCGATCCGCATCGAATACCCGTTGTTGCAGGAGCTCGGCAGGGGACACCGGAATTTTGTCACCCTGGTGGATACCGCAACCGGGGAGCAGGAAACCTGGCTGCTCAGCGCCGGGCATCCTGAATTCGAGTTCCGCGCCGGCGATGCTTTCTCCGCCCCCCGGGAGTTCGCGGTGTATCTGCTCGACGGTGTCTGGCATATCTGGTTGGGGTTCGACCATCTGCTATTTCTGTTGACGTTGCTGCTGCCGGCCGTCCTCACCCGTCGCCCTGAAGGCTGGCGACCGGTTGGGCAACTACGGCCTGCCCTGATGGAAATCATGAAGACTGTGACGGCGTTTACGGTTGCGCACTCGATCACGTTGTCGCTCGCGGTGCTCGGCATCGTGGCATTGCCTGGGCGTTGGGTCGAGGTGGCCATCGCCGCGTCGGTCATCGTCGCCGCGATAAACAATCTGCATCCGGTGTTGTCGGCCTCGCGATGGCCGCTGGCATTCGCCTTTGGCTTATTGCACGGATTCGGATTTGCCACGGTACTGGTGGATGCCGGGGTCTCGTCACGAATCCTGATCCCGGCACTGATCGGTTTCAATCTCGGCGTCGAACTCGCGCAGGTTGCGGTGGTATTGGTGGCGATCCCGGTGATGTTCTCGCTGCGTAACCACAAGCTTTACGGGACGGTCGTACTTCGGGGTGGGTCGGTCGCGGCGGCGGCCATTGCCGGGGTGTGGTTCGTTCAGCGATTATTCGAACTGCCCGGATCGGGGGTTTAGGCGATTGCCGGAAAATGACAGAAATCGCCTTCGGCCGTCGCAACGGCGATGTCTCGGTGAATGGGCTGTGATTGGCGGATCGAGGTACGCGTCGGCGGAAGATGGCGCGTGAGTCGCCGCCCGGAAGACCTGGCCCTGACCACCCATCGAGCTGTCCGCGTAACATTAGAAACATGTCATTTTCCAAACGTCTGTATTAACATTTCGCGCTTGCCGATCTCGGTCAGCGGGTTCCGGTCGCAGGAACGGGGCCGCCCGGATCCGGTTTCCAACTTCACATGACGCGACGGCTATGTTGTCTTCGTTTTCGTCCGTCGTCAGGCATAAAAATACAGGTAGAAATCGATGAAACCTTTTGTTTTCAGAGCGTTGGGGGCGGCCGTCGCCGCCGGTATCAGTCTCGCTGCCAATGCCGGGGTCGACGGCGGAAGCGGTTTCGCTCCGCAGTACTGCGAACAGGCATCCCATCCCCGTCACGCCCGGGCGCCATGGCGCCGGGCCGGTCTGGACGACGCTGAGCGTGATGCCTGGTGGGCGGAGCGGCGTCGCCGGGTCGAATCTTGGGCCCCGCAACAGATGCGATTTCAGCCTCATGAGTTCCCCTGGGGTCCGTATCCGGCGGGCTATGGTGTTCCCATGGCGAGGGCCGCGGCACCGGATACCGGATCCGGTGCCGCGACGGGTGAGGAACCCGCATCGCCAACCAACCGGCCGCTTCCCGTGGCCGAACCAATGCCACCGGTCTACCCCGCTCCCCGATACGCTCCGATGTCCTTTGTCCCCCCCTGGGGTGCTCCTCCGGGAGGGCCGGGTTTCCCGGCTCCCCGTCAGGCGAATGCCCCAAGTGTTGAGCGCAATGTCGCAGCCGACGAAGCGCAGACCGGTGATCCGGTCGAGGGCAGTTCGGATGTGGCGGCCCCGATCGCTGAAAGCGATGCGGATTCCACCGAGACGTCCACCGCTGAGGGTTCCACGATGACCGCTGCGGACGACAAACTGGCCAGGGTTTCCCTGGACAGCGACATGGACGGGGTTAACGACTACAGCGATCTCTGTTCGGAAACTGCCGCTGGTGCGTCGGTGGGCAGTTTCGGGTGCGAGGAAGCGGCGCCGATCGTGCTGAGCGGCGTGGAATTCGTGACTGACTCGGACCAGTTGACGGCGGAATCCTCCAGTATCCTGGACACCGTGGGCGAGACGCTGAAGGCAAACCCCGAGGTCAGGGTGAGCCTGGCCGGCTATACGGACACCGACGGTGACGACGTCTACAACAAGGACCTCTCGCGGCGCCGCGCGAATATCGTCAAGGCGTATCTGGTCTTGCAGGGTGTCGAGGCCGACAACCTTGTGGCCAACGGTTACGGCGAGGAGAATCCGATCGTGTCCAACGACACTCCGGAGGGCAAGGCGACTAATCGGCGCGTGGAGATGACCCAGCTGGCCGGTGAATGATCGACGAAGGGGTGCGGGGTCTTCCGCGCCTTGAGTCGCTGAAACCGAGGGGCGATCACCATTTGGCGGTCGCCCCTCTGTCCTTCTGGCATCTGCACAAGGGAGAAATCGCCGAGAGCGCACTTGAACTTGGGAGTTATGCAGTACACTCACGACGCGGGCGGCTTGTCCCATCGAGGCGACTGGCAGGAAGAGCAGAACATGACCGGACGACAATCCCTTCGCGAGGCACTGGCATACGATCCGGTCCCGTCGCGCTTCGGCACCAGCGGCGTGCGGGCGCTGGTCAGCGATCTGACCGACCTCGAGGTCTATTGTCTGACGCTCGGTACCCTGCGATATCTCGAACGCACCGGTAGACTGCGCTGCGACGACGGCGGCGAGCTGCCGATCCCCGTGGCGGGCGATCTGCGTCCATCGAGCGAACGCCTGCTCGGCGCCACCCTGCGGGCGATTTCGGACCGCGGGTATGAGGCGACCTACTGCGGCCGCGTGCCGACGCCGGCACTCACCTTCTTCGGGCTCGAATGCAGGACCGCGAGCTTCGTGGTGACCGGGAGCCACATCCCCGCCGACCGCAACGGACAGAAGGCCAACCGCTGCGATGGCGAGGTGCTGAAATCCGACGAGTCGGGAATCGTCGCCGCCGTCGAGGCCGCGCGAGAAGATCAGTACGCAAGGGATTTCGAAGCATCCGTGTTCGACGCATCGGGGATGCTGAAGCCGGCATTCAGGGTCGAGGCCCCGTCGGTGGACGACGGCGCACGTGTGGCGTACCTGGCGCGTTACCGCTCGGCGTTTCCCGCAGACGCCCTGCAAGGAATGCGTGTCGTGTTCTTCCAGTACGCCGCCGTCGGCCGCGACCTCATACCCGAGATCCTGGAAGCGGCAGGGGCCGAGGTCATCCGCGCCGGGCGCAGCAACGAATTCGTACCGATCGACACCGAGGCGATATCCGGCGATCATCTGTCCATGCTGGAATCCATCGTCGTCGAGGCGCGTGCGTCGCACGGCCACATCGACGCTATCGTCTCGACCGACGGCGACAGCGACCGCCCGCTGGTTGTCGGGGTCGAGGATGCGTCGGACGACGGGATCTCGCTGCGGTTTTTCCCCGGGGACCTGCTCGGCATTCTGGTTGCCGACTACCTTGACACCGATGCCGTGTCCGTCCCGATCAGCGCGAACCCCGCCGTCGCCGAATTTTTCGCGGAAAAGGGGATCGAGGTCCGCAAGACGCGAATCGGTTCGCCATTCGTGATCGAATCGATGCAGGAATCCATCGCGGAGGGAAAGCAACGCGTCGTGTCCTGGGAAGCCAACGGCGGATTTCTCGTCGGCACCGATCTGACCATCGGCGACACCGTCCTCAAGGCCTTGCCCACACGCGATGCAGCCCTGCCGATCCTGTGCGTCCTGCACACCGCCGTAATGCGGGGGAAAACCCTGCACCAGGTCTTCGAATCGCTGCCCGGATGGTACGGCAAGGCGGATCTGCTGGATGACTTTCCCCGCGAGGTCAGCCAGGCAATCGTCGCCCGTTACCACCCGGAGACCGAAGACGTGCAATGGGTGGATTTCGGCAAGGATCGCATCGCCCTGCGGGACCTCGACGAGGAGGTGGTCGGGGAGAGAAGACGCAGTTCGCCGGGCGCCGCGCTCTATCAGAAGTGGAAGTGTGAGATCGAGGCCCTCTTCACCCCAAGACTGGGATTCGGAGCCCTCACTCGGATCAACGTCCAGGACGGTATCCGCTGCTACTTCGCCAATGGCGACATCGCCCACATCCGCCCCTCCGGCAACGCTCCGCAACTTCGCATCTACGCATACGCCCGCTCCCAGGAACGCGCCGAGGAGATCGCCCGCATGGGCGTAGCCGAACCGGACGGGATCCTGAGGTCGCTGCAGAAGTTTATAGAGAGACAGTAACAAGGCCTCTCGCCACAACCGCTGCTGTTCTTCACCTCGAGCGGAGGACAGGCCCTGGTAATGCGGACCCTATTGGGTCAGGCGCGGGAATTCCACGCGACCGTTTTCTCTCAAATCAGCTCTGACCCTAGCGTTTTTCGCACTGTCCAAGGTTTTTGGGTTATGAAGATAGCGCAACGCGAACGATGGTGTGGACCGGAACAGGAGTGATCGTCCCTGTCATGGAGCCTATCGCCAATGGCCCTGGGATCCGGCTTCTGACAAGCCTATGGGATTCGATGATTTTTCATGGCGCTACTGAATTGTGACCGAGACCAATTACATCGTCGACATTCTTATCCTGCTGGCAGCGGCTGTTGTTGCGGTGCCACTGTTTCAGCGCCTCGGACTCGGCGCGGTGATGGGATTCCTGG
>JAJDOJ010000057.1 GCA_022340215.1 Gammaproteobacteria bacterium | reverse complement strand
TGTATCCCAGCGTCGAAGTGTTTGTCTTCGCCAGGGAGGAAGCTGCCCGGGAATTCGCCCTGGAGCTCGGCGCCCACTGGGCCGGCGACACGGTTGATCGTGCCCCGCAGAAGCTGCACGCCGTCATCGATACCACGCCGGCATGGAAACCGGTCGTGGAGGCGCTCGCCAATCTTCGCCCGGGCGGACGGCTGGTGATCAACGCCATTCGTAAAGAAGACCGCGACAAGGGCTACCTACAGCGACTCAGCTACCACGATCACCTCTGGCTCGAGAAGGAAGTCAAGTCGGTGGCGAACGTGACACACCAGGATATCGCGGAATTCCTGCCGCTGGCTGCGACGATCCCGATCCATCCGGAGGTGCAGACCTATGCGCTGGAGGAAGCCAACCAGGCGCTGGCGGAGTTGAAACACGGCCGGATTCGGGGGGCGAAAGTGCTCGTCCTGAAATAGCCGCCAAAGAGGCGAGATCCGTTCCCTGAGTGTGCGGCGCTTCCGGTACGCGAACCCATGTTACGGAAAACCTGATCAAGCGGTGCGGCCGGGCTTGTCTCGCCGCGCATGGCGGGGAATAATCGCGTCATGGCCGCGCGCGCCCCTCGTCTCGGACAGTTCTCCTGGGCGCTCTACGACTGGGCGAACTCGGCGTTCTCGTCGGTGATCGTCACCTTCGTGTACGCGACGTATTTCAGCCAGGGCATCGCCGAAAACGAGGTCACCGGCACCGCGCAGTGGGGCTGGACGATGACCGCGAGCGGGATCGTCATCGCCCTCACCAGTCCGATCCTCGGGGCAATCGCCGATGCCGGCGGCCGGCGCAAGCCCTGGTTGTTCGTCTTCACGGTGGTCACCGTGATCGGCTGCTTCTTGCTGTGGTTCGGGCGCCCGACGCCCGAGGTCGCGCTGATGGTGCTGATCATCGCCGGGCTGACCAACGTCGCGTTCGAGATCGCTGGCGTGTTTTATAACGCCATGCTGCCCGAGCTGGTCCGCCGCGACTACATCGGACGCCTGTCGGGGTGGGCCTGGGGGCTCGGCTATGCCGGCGGTCTGGTCTGCCTGGTGATCACGCTGTTTGCGTTCGTCCAGGCCGAGCATCCTTTGTTCGGGCTCGATCAGCAGCAGGCCGAGGACGTGCGGATCTCCGGCCCCCTGGTGGGTCTGTGGCTGGCGGTGTTCAGCCTGCCGCTGTTCCTGTTCACGCCGGATCGGCCGAGCCGTCGTCTGCCCGCGGCCGCGGCGGTACGCGGCGGTCTCCGCGAGCTGCGGGAGACCTTTGGGCACTTTGGCCGCTACCGGCACATCGCGCGGTTCCTGATCGCGCGCATGATCTACACCGATGGCCTCAACACCCTGTTCGCCTTCGGCGGCATCTACGCCGCCGGCACCTTCGGCATGGCCATGGCCGAGGTGATCAAGTTCGGCATCCTGCTCAATGTTACCGCGGGGCTGGGCGCGCTCGCGTTTGGCTGGATCGACGACTGGCTGGGGGCAAAGCGTACGATTCTGATCGGGCTGGTGGGGCTGCTCGCCTGCGGCGGCGCGGCGGTCGTGGTGACCGAGCCGCTGCATTTTTGGATCGCCGGCGCGTTCCTTGGCATCTTCGTCGGTCCGACCCAGGCCGCGAGCCGCTCGCTCATGGGCCGGATCGCGCCGCCCGAACTACGCACCCAGATGTTCGGGCTGTACGCGCTGACCGGCAAGATCACCGCGTATCTGGGGCCGTTCCTCCTCGGCACCGTGACCTATTGGACCGGCAGCCAGCGCCTCGGCATCGCCACGATCCTGCTCTTCTTCCTGGTCGGCATGGTCCTGCTGTGGCCCCTCAAGGAGCCGGAGGCGAAGACCTCGACATAAAACGCACGGCCCCGTTCGCGGCTCGGCCGCGATACAGAGACAAGGCTGTGCCGTTGACAGGGGCCGACTAAATGGTGACCTTGACTATGTGCCGACCAGCGACGAGCGCCGGATAGTTCGCGACCTCAGAGCGCGTTACCGAATCGCTCCGCTTTCCCCTTGCGCGGGCGCAAGGGCCGTAACCCGGTTCGCCGGCGACGCGTCAAAGCCGCCGCCGAGGGCGAGGTGCAGATTGATGCGGTTCGTGCGCTGCAGGTTCCGGGTCTTGATGACCGCGCCTTGGATCGCGATCTCGTCCGCCTGGAGATTCGACACCCATAACAGGTCCCGGCTACCGGACTGGTACTGTATCGTCGCCAGGCGCACCGCCTCCTGACTGTTCGCAAGGGCGGAAACCTCAAAGGGCAGACGCTTGGCAATGAGCCGCTCGTTGGCCAGCGCGTCCTCGACCTCCTGGAAGGCGGCGAGCACCGCAGCGCCATAAGCGGCGACCGCCTGCGCCTGCTCCGCGGTCCGGATCTGGATCTTGGCCCGCAGCGCACCGCCTTCGTAGATCGGGATGGACATCCCGATCGATGCCGCGGCGAGCCAGGGGTTGAGCCGCAGCAGGGAGAGGACCTGGTCGCCGAGCCGCCCGCCCACGAGCGAGAGCGAGAAATCCGGCAGCAGGGCGAGACGCGCCGCCTCCTCCTGCCGGAACGCCGCGAGCACCTGCAGCTCGGCCGCGGCGAGGTCCGGCCGGCGCTCGAGCACAGACGCGGGCACCCCAGCGGCGACCGGCGGCGGCAAGGCAGGCAGCGACACCGCGGCCTCCAGCTCCGCGGCGGGGTAGCGGCCGAGCAGCACCTCCAGGGCCCGGCGCGCCTCGCCGTAGGCCGCACTCGAGGATTGCACCCCCGCCCGCGCCATGTCGAGCTTGGCGCTCGTGTCGGCGATGTTGAGATCGGAGTCCTTGCCAGCCGCCCGCCGGACCTTCACCAGCGCAAGCAGCTCGCCGTAGACCGTGACCGACTGCTCCGCGAGCGCCAGCAGCTGGCGCGTCTCACAGGCGAGATACCAGGCTTTCGCCACCGTGGCCGCCAGCGATTGACGGGCGTAGCTGTAATCGAGGGCGGTTGCGCTCGCCGTAGCCCCGACGGCGGCGCGCCGGGCACGCAGCCTGCCCCACACATCCGCTTCCCAGGCCACGCCGGCATAGGCGATGTCGCTGGTAGTGATACCGTCATGATCCTGGTCGTGGGTGAACCTCCCGCCGACCTGCGCACCCACCTGCGGCATCAGCGCGGCGCCCACGACCCGAACCGCCTGCTGCGCGATGCGCACGCTTTCGGCGGCCTGAGCAAGATCCCGGTTGTTCGCCATCGCCTCGGCCACCAGGGCATCGAGGGTGGGGTCGTTGAAGGTCTTGAGCCAGTCGTCCGCCACCGCACCTGTGGGCGCCCGGGCCTGCCAGGCAGGCGGGACGGCGGTGTCCTTCGGCAGGGCATCGCGCAGGATCTGCTCGTGTCCCGGCGGTGTGGAGAGTGCGCAGCCGGCAAGGGCGACGGCGGCGGCGACCGCGGTGGCGGCGCGCGGCACGCGCATCAGCCGGAGAACGGATAGACCCAGTTGAACCATGTGTAGACACGGATTCCGATCTTGCGCAGCCAGGCAAAGCCGCTGCCGGGGTTGGTGTAGATGGCCGCCCGTCCCTGGGTCCCGATCGGGAACTTGGCCTGATCGGGGTCGTCGAGCCGGATGACGACCGCGAACTGCCCCTGGGGCATGTCCGTGGGCACGTAGTTGAAGCTCGGGAGGGTCCCGCTCGGGAGCATCTGCCCGGAGCCACTGCCCCGCCAGATGGCCTCGACGGTGCCGGGCCAGATCTGGCCCGGATAAAGGTCGAGGGCGGCCTCCACCGGCTGCCCCGGCTTCACGTACTTGAGGTTCTCCTGAAAGTAGTTGGCGAGCAGGTAGCGGTCGGCGTCGCAGATGAAGGAGGCGATGGCGCCGAATCGCACCTCGCCCGCCACCATGCCCGGTCGCACCTGCAGGTTGATGATGTGCCCGTCCTCGGGCGCCACCATCAGCGTGTTGTCGAGGTAGAAGCGGGCGAGATCGAGCTCGGCCGCGATTTCCGCCACGGTGGTGTGCACGCCGTCGATCTCGGATTCGTACAGCAACCGCGCGCGCTTCTCGTCCGCCTCCGCCTCCAGGATGCCGGCCTCGGCGGCGGCGACCTGGGCGGCCCACTTCTGGGCATCTTCCTGTGGGCCTGCGCCCCGCTTCGCCAGGCCGGCGGAGAGCTTGCTCTGGTACTTGTCGTAAACGAGCTCGTCCTTTAGCTTGGCGACCTTGTGTACGGCGATCGCTACATCGGCCTCATCGACCAGCACTTCCTGCTTTGCCTTGGCGAGCTGCGCCTCGAGCTGCCGGACCTTGTACTCGTACGGGCGGCGGTCGAACTGAAACAGCGGCGTGCCCTTCTTGACGGGCACATTCTGCTCGACCAGGACCGCGGTGACGAGGGTCGGTTCCGATAGCCGCGGTATAAGCTGGATCGTGTGCTGGATCACCTTCGCATCCGTCGAGTAGGGCGCGACGAAGCGCAGCCCGATCATGAAGATGAGCAGCAGGTGCAGGCCGACGAAGACCGAAACGACACCCCAGGTGATGCTGAATTTCAGCCATTTAAAATAGAAGAAGACGAGCCAGACGAGGACGATGTAGCCGAATACGATGACGAAGCCGGCGAGCATATCGGTTGCGCCTCAGTCGGGCCTGCCGGCCGGCGGCGAGCCGGGTTCCCCCGCCTCCTTCGGTGGCGAGCTTGCCTGCGCGGATTCCTTCGGCGGGGCGCCGCGCAGACGGGCGATGTCCTCGGCGATGGCGCGTTGTTCTTCGCGCGGGAAACGGCGGATGTCGACCTTGTCGGTCGGCTTGTACGCCCAGATGAAGGCCTGCACCCAGGGATAGATCGTCGGCAGCAGGCCCGCATAGCCCAGCAACTTGACCGCTTCCGCCTCGGGGTGCTTGCGCGAGATCGCGATCCGGCCTGGCAGACCGGCGAGGAAGATCCAGAATGCGCCACCCGCGACCACCGTCAGGAACAGCGTGAGGAACGTCAGGTAGTCCCAGAGATTCAGTTCAAACCCAAGCATCTTGCGTTTCTCCTGTTGGGTAATTTAGCCTAGCAATGTTCGATCCCGATCATGAGGAGCTGGCCGCCTATGCGGGTCTCCCGATCATGACGGCCAAGCCGGTGATAATACCGGTCGCTACCGCAAGCAGGCTCATCAGCAGCAGCGAACGCTGGGCTTTTCGTGGTTCAGAAGTGCGATTTTCAGGAACTCTGGTCATGGCGAATCCAGGGTCCGTGCGCATGTCTTATCTGCCGCACTATTTGGCAGGCTCGCTCTCCACCTTTCCCTCGTCGATATTCACCGCTGCGCAGGTGCCGAAACCGAGTGGGCCGTTGTCCTCGTCAAGATGCGTGCGTTCGGTGAATTCCTCAGCGCGACCGAGACTTCGGAAGACGCGCGCTGGGGGCGACAGAACGCATCCGCACCCAACCCTCGCAACGTTCGGAGGAGGCGCTAGGACTGAGTCCTGAAATGCTCGCGCAGCTTGGTTTCCCGCGCCATTGTAGAGATTCGACCCGATCAGCACCATCCGCTCGCCTTTGAAGTCGTCCGCGGCTTCGTCGAGCGTGATCTCGAAGGTGAGCAGGAACGACGCTGAAGTGCCCTATGTTCCCTTCTCCCCTACTTCTCGCCTAGAAACCGATCTCGCAGGGCCTGCTGCCCGGCGGCGTCGATGCCCAGCCCTTCGGAGAAATATTTCTCGATCGTCCCGTAACGCTGACGCATCTCGTCGAACGATGCCTCCAGATACTCTGGCTTCACGCCGAAGACCGCGACGGCGATGTCGCGGTCGCCGCCGGCCGCGACGAACGCGTCGATCGTCTGTTTGAACTGCGGGAGGGTGTAGTCGTTGGTGCGCATGTAGTCCTCCATGACCTCGTCCTTCGGCACGTCGAGCAGCGTGAGCAGGGCGGCTGCGGCCCATCCGGTGCGGTCCTTGCCCGTCGTGCAATGGAAAACCGCCGGCAGTTTTTTCTCGTCGGCCAGGGACAGGAAGAGTGTGCGGTAGGACTGCCTTGCGCTCGGCAGCGATATGAACTCGCGGTAGCCCTCCATGAAAAGCGCCTCGATCTTCCCGCCGCCGAGCGCAGCGTTGGCCTTCTTGGGTTCGTGCAGCAGCTTTTCGAGCTCGGCCGGCGCCGCGGATTTGGCGTCCGCCAGCACGTTCAGCAGGTGGTACTTGACCCCGGGCGGCATCTCGTCGGGCTCTGCCTTGGCTTCGGCAGTAGTGCGAAGGTCGTAGTCGTTCTTCAGTCGCAGAACCTCCAGCTTCCTGTCGTCTTCGGCGGTCATCGGGTAGAAGGTGTCGGAGCGATAGGCCAGTTCGCGGGCGACGGTCGCGCCGTTGCGCGTCTCGTAGCCGCCCACGTCACGCAGGTTCGGCACGGGTGGAATATCCAGCGCGATTCCGAGGCTCTGGCCGGCGGCGAGGTGCGGCAGCGCGCCGGCAGGCGGCTGGGCGCGGCCCATGGGCATCAGCAGTACGCTGGCGGCGAACGCCATGAAAAAAGGCGCGCGTTGCATCGCGTGGATCTCCTCTGCTCGGATCTCGTTTCTGTACCGTTCGGGCGCTGAAACGGAGGGCGCTCCCTCGCGAGAGCAGCCCGCCGCATGGGTTTGTCGGGCCGTATCATCCCATTCGGACGCCCTGTGTCACGGCTGCAGCTCGATTTCACCTGGCTGCCAGGTCCTGTTGAACCAGGGCTCCAGGGGGCCGTAGAGCCGCAGGATGGTGAACCAGGTCTGGCCGGGAATGGTTTGCACCCAGTTGGGCTCCTTGCCGGGCGGCGGTTTGGGTCCGAAGTACACGTCCACGGAACCGTTGGCGTTGACCAGCAGATCCTTGTTCTGGCTGCTCACGCTGGGGAAGCGATCGTCCGTCTGGACCATCGAGCGTGTCTGGGTGCTGTAGACGATCACCGACCAGAAGTCCTTCACTGGAATATTCGGTGGCAGGTGCAGCTTGTAGTTCTTGCCGCCGTCCAGAGGGTGGTTGTTGGCGTCCAGTGCGCTCCAGGGGTAGATGGAACCCTCGCCGACGATCTTGGTGTCCATCGCTGGCGTCACCCCCGTGGCGAGAAAGAAGAAGAACGCGGCCGCATCGAGGTTCGCGACACCCGGCTGCCATTCGAACTTGTAGCCACCGAAAAAGGGCAGCCGCCAGTTGCTGTTCTTGAAATAATAGCCGGCACGATCTCGCATCCGATACGCGATGGTCCGCGCAGTTGCATCACCCAGGGCCGCGGCCTCGGTGAGGATCTTCTTCATGCGCGCGTCCGGAGCGAACGGCTTGCCCTTCTGGATACCGATGGAGGCCCAAAGCCCCAGGGTGGTCGGATCGACGGTATCGGTCGGTTCCGACTGCACGACCTGGTTGAGCATCTCCCAGAAACGATAGTCCGACGGCCCCACCATGTTGAACGGCTTGCTCGACATGTCGACGAACTTGAGCGGTGGGTGGGGTTTGTCCGCATCAGCGAGCGGATAGATTTTCGTGTATTTCTTGACCAGCTCCACGCCCGGCTTGGGATCCCCATCGACGAGAAAGCTGCGCCAGACGGGCCAGACGCTGTACGTTGAGCATCGCACGACGTGGTAACCGTTCGGCACCTCGCCCTTGTAACCCGGAGGCAGCAGGAGATACCTGCCGCCCTTGCCCTTGTCGGGCCCGGTGAAGCCGAGGTTTATGACGAAGTGGTACCACATGTCGTCGATCAAACCGAGCACCTTCGGGGGGACTTCGAGGACCAGTGGGCCGTCGTGAAGATCCACCCAGAACCAGCTGTAAACCGTATTGTCGTTCGCTGTTAGCTCGACGGTGCGGGAATCCACCAGCTGTTCCCAGATCGGCACGGTCTTGTTTGCCGGTCCCATCGACAGGATTGCGCTCTTGTTCGACAATTGATTGACCGGCGGCAAACCGAGCAAGTAGGCCTGTACGGCCCGCTGGAAGTCGAGGTTGTCGTAGAGCTTGTCGGTGGTGGCCTGATTCGGAACGCCGCTGTCGAATGTGAGCGTCCCCAGACGCGTCTCCACCCGGTCCGGGATTGCCACGCCCGTCGGCATCTCGGTCGAGTACTTGTATTGCGGGTCCGCAGGGGCACCCGTGAGCGGCCCCAGTCCAGTGAGGCCCTTCTGCAGAGACTTGCCGGTTACGGTCGTCCCCGCCGGGATGGCGAGGTGCTGGCCGACCTCGATCTTGTCCGAGGTGAGTGTGTTCCGCACCTGCAACGCTTCTACCGTCACGCCGAAGCGCTCGGAGATCTCGATGAGATCATCGCCTCTGGCCACCACGTAGGTGAACGTGGCGTCGTCGTATTCACCCTGCGCGTGGTGACGGGACCCCTGATCGGCGGCTATGGCGCTACCGAAGGTAAGACAACCGGCCAACAGGATGGCCGCTGGTGTAATGGTCGCAGCCGGCCGATGGGTTTCAGTGCGATGCATTGTCGTTCCCTTCTCGTTGAAGGTTCGATGTGGATTTACACGGCGAATCACGGCACAGGCCGCTCCATTGCGAGAGCGGCCTGCGCGGTTCACGGCCGACCCGAGGTTATTGGATGCCGAGGGCCGCCTTCTTCATGCCTTCTTCCAGCTTCTTGATGTCCTCTGGCGATAACTGCGGGCGGTCGATCCTGATCGTCAGCTTGTTGAACTTCGCTGTCAGCGGGAATGGCGGCAGGTAGTCCGCGTCGTTGATACCGGTGAGGGTATCCTGGCCAATGTCGAAGCTTTCATCCCACTCCAGGATAATGGGGATCGTCTTCTCCATCCGCTTCGTGTCGACCACCTTGCCGTCCACCTTCAGCGTGCCGGTACCGCCCCTGCCAACTCCCGAGAAGTCGTTGTACTCGAACGTGGCGAGTCCGAGGCCGTCATACTTGAAGTCAAACTCGATCGTGTGGCGGCCGGGCGAGAGCGCTTTCTGGCCTTCCCATTCGACCCAATCGAGATAGAGCAGATCCCAGACGAATTTTGGCTTGCCATCCAGCAGGTAGAAGCCCCAGCCTGCGAAACGTCCGCCCGAGGTTGCGATCATGCCCTCGGCACCACCTTCCGGCACGGTAATGTCCGCCGTGAGACTGTAGGAGGTGTTCAGCAGGTAGGGTGCATCGCCCTGAGGAACGCCGACCATCGGCCGTGTGTAGACCAGTTCGGTAAGGCCCGCCGTTAAGCTTGGTTTCGGGTCCGCGATTCTCTTGACTACCGTCGCATCCAGCGGGAAGACCTGATACTTCTTGGCTTCCTCGACGAACAGCTTCCGCATCTCTTTCACCTTTTCCGGATGCTCGGCAGCGATGTCGTCGACCTGGTTCCAACTCTTGCTCAGGTCGTAAAGCTGAAACACCTGGTTGTTGAGCGGATCGGGGTTGGGAATATCGAACGCATCCCAGGGCACTCGGTTGGGTTTGGTACTCAACACCCAGCCGTCGTGATAGATCGCCCATTGGCCCATCATCTCGAAGTACTGGGTCTTGTGCCGGGAAGGTTCCGTGGCGTTCTTCTTCGGGAAGGTGTAGGCGAAGCTCGTGCCCTCGATCGGCTTCTGCTTGATGCCATCCACGGATTTGGGCGCGGAGATACCGGTGACCTCGAGCAGTGTAGGCACGATGTCAATGTCATGGACGAACTGTTCGCGCAGGCCGCCCTTGTCCTTGATGACCTTCGGCCAGGAGATGACCATGTTCTGGTTGGTACCGCCGAACCGGGACGCGTTTTGCTTGAACCAGTCAAAGGGGGTGTCGAAGGCCCAGGACCAGCCAGCGGACATATGGTTATATGCATAGGGTGTGCCCCATGCCTCGTAGAACTTCATCTGCACATCTATCGAGGGGTGCAGGCCGTTGAAGAATGCGACCTCGCTGAACGTGCCCTTAGGTGCGCCTTCGGCGCTGGTGCCATTGTCGCCGTTCTGGTAGATGATGATCGTGTTGTCAAGCCTGCCTAGGTCCTCGAAGGCCTGCACTACCCGGCCAATCTCGTAGTCGTTGTAGGCCACGTAGGCGGCGAACACCTCGACCTGATGGATGAAGAGCTTCTTGGCCTCAGGCGTGAGCTCGTCCCAGGGCGTCAGCATGTCTTTCGGCCAGGGTGTCAGCTTCATACCCTTGGGTATAACACCGAGTTTCTGCTGGTTTTCGAAGATACGCTCGCGCAGCTTCTCGTAGCCATCGTCAAACAGGTGCATGGCGTGGATCTTGTCCACCCACTCTTTTGTAGGATGATGCGGCGCATGCGAAGAACCCGGCACGTACATCAGAAACAGCGGTTGTTTGGGATCGGTCTGGTGGATCCGGTACATCCAGTCGATGGCGTCGTCGGCCATCGCGGTAATCAGGTTCCAGGAGGGTTCCTCACCGGTGACCGGCCAGATCTCAGCTTTCGGATTCGACCGATCAAACTGCAGGTTGCCTTCATGTCCGAGCCAGGGGTAGATCTGGGTCGTGTTGCGGGACAGGTTCGGCGTCCACTGGTTCGTGTCCCCACCGACGAAACCGTAAAAGTAATCGAAGCCCATGCCGGTCGGCCACTGGTCAAAGGGACCCGCCTGGCTGGCCTCGTAGGCCGGTGTGTTGTGATCCTTGCCGAACCAGCTCGTTGCGTAACCGTTGTCACGCAGGATGCGGCCGATCGTCGCGTTGTCCACGCCGATAATGCTGTCGTAGCCGGGAAAGCCAGTGGCCTGTTCAGCAATCACGCCAAAACCGACCGAATGGTGGTTGCGTCCGGTCATGAGCGCAGCACGTGTCGGCGAGCACAGGGAGGTGGAGAATATTCGGTTGTAGCGCAGTCCGTTCTCCGCGATGCGGTCCATGGTCGGTGTCGGAATCACGCCACCGAAGGTGCTTGGGATACCGAAACCGGCATCGTCGGTCATGATCAACAGGATGTTTGGCGCTTCCTTGGGTGGCACCACGGTCGGTGCCCACCAGGGTTTGGATTGATCCCGGTTATCCTTGATCACGCCACCGAATTTCGGCTGGGGTGGGGGCAGTTGATTGCCCGGGATGGTCGTGGTGGCACTGGGCGAGCCCAGCTTTCCAGTGATCTCCACGGGGGTGGTGATTACCAGCGACTGGCCGACCTCGACCTCTGTCGAGGACAGCCCGTTCACCTTCTGCAGCTCCTTCACCGTGATTCCGAAGCGCTCGGCGATCTCGATGAGATCATCGCCTTTGGCCACCACATAGGTGGCCGTGGCGGCGTCGTACTGACCCTCCGCATGGTGGCGGGGACCCCTGTCGCCGGCTTCGGCCATGCCGACACCCAGGCCGAAGGCCAGGACCAGCACGGCAAGCCAGAAATGTCGCGTAAGTCCGTACGTAACAGATGGATGAATCACTCTCCTTACCTCCCTAGAAACTCGGTGTGGCGCCAGACATACGGTCTCACTTCCCAGACCCCCGGGGTGAGGAAAGGATCACGTCGGTCCCTCGATCCGAGCGCGCCAGTCCGGCGCAGATTCTCGCGCGCTCGTTGGCAGGCTGTCCAGCCTGCCTGTCCAGATTTTTTTGTGTCCGGGCGGGATGCCGGCGCGGGATGCCGGTTTCCAGACCCGTTAGGCGATTGCCGGAAAATGGCATACCAGATTGCGCCGGGTGAACTGCGAAGCAGTGAACGGCTTGGGCAGGAAGCCCAAGACCGGTGCCCAAGCAAAGCAGGGACAGCGCCGCGCCGGTATCGTTCGTCATCAAGGCGCGACATCAGGCGCATCGTCGAACGATGGAACGGCTGCCGCAACACAGAGGACGGACGAAAAGACAAGCTTCGATGGTATGTCATTCGACAGAAATTGCCTTAGTCACGTCGGTGGTGAACGTTTCTGTCAACCACCGAAACAATGGTCAGTATCCGCCTATAGCCCTCATCTTCGCGACCCCCTTCATCTGCTCGGCCGTCATTTCTGGCAGTACCGGTTTGAAGGTGATCTTGCTGATCCAGTAGGCTCTCTGTCACGGCATTGGTGTCGCGAGGCACGGGTCGTTTCCCTCGGGCGACCCGGTTCGGTCGTGCCGGAACCCTTCCTGAGCCATATTGGCGCAATATGTCGTTTTTTGACATTCCTTCCTTCGCCAAGCACCATTCGGATACCGCTCTTGGGTCCATCGCAAACCGGATCACCCTCGGAAAACGGCAGAGGGGTGACCGCGCGCGATGGCTGCGAGACCCGGTAAGGCGTCAACCTCGATCATCCATTAGCGCGCACCTGAGCTGACAACCTGTCCAGCGCCTGAGGCGTGTGGATATTCCCCCGAAAATCGTGAGGCCGTGAGGGGCGGATTATAGTCTTTGTCCTGGGTCGTGTGATTGTCTTTTCTCGACAAATTGAAGCCTCTCCATGGCCTCGAGGCGGAGTTCCGAGCGCTGGGCCCCGATGCGATACGCGAAATGAGACGCGAGCATAGGAGGTCCACGCAATGTAACGCGCGCTATTCTATATGGCGCTCGCCGCTGGCGCACTGCTGATGACTACGGCCAACGCCCAGGACTCCGCCGAACCGGCGGCGAGCGACGCTTCTGGCACGAAACCCCCGATGGACGAGCTTACCAGTCTCAAGCAGAACCCGGTGAGCGGCCTGAGGCGGGTGTCTTTCGATGCCGTCGTTGCCCCCGACGCGCCACCATCGGGGCAGACCGAAGGGGTTTATTCGCTTCAGGTGGTCTGGCCGTTTGCGTTGCCAACCCCCGATTACAAGCTCCTCACGTACTCGATTCTGCCCGTGCTCCAGCGGCCGGAATCGTCGAGCGGCGATACCACGGTGGGTCTGGGAAACATCCTGATCAACGTCTTCGTCGCTCCAACCAAATCCGACAGATTCCTAGTGTACGCCGGTGGCGGCCTCAACTCCCTCGGCGGCATCGCCATTGATGGCGAAGGCAACCTATGGGCGGATGACAACTTCCTGGTCGGCTCACAGTCCACGATCTACTCCGGTTTTGGCGGAGGCCTCTCAAAACTCGCGCCGAACGGCAAACCGCTTTCGCCGATGACCACCGGCTTTCGCGGCGGCGGCATCGACGGGCCGGGCTTCGGTATCGCCGTGTCCGCCGATGATAAAGCGATTGCCGGAAAATGACGTACCAGATTGCGCTGGGTGAACTGCGAAGCAGTGAACGGCTTGGGCAGGAAGCCCAAGACCGGTGCCCAAGCAAAGCAGGGACAGCGCCGCGCCGGGATCGTTCGTCATCAAGGCGCGACATCAGGCGCATAGTCGAGCTATGTCACTGTTGTCGCAACACAGAGGACGGACGAAAAGACAAGCAGGATGGTATGTCATTTGACAGAAATCGCCTTAGTACTTTGAGGAAGTCGACTCCACCGGCACAGGTGCCGTCGGACCCGCGCCATGCCGCCGTCACGCTACCTTCAGGTGAAAAACAGGACATGAAGAAGCACTTCTTGAACAAGGTCTTCGAGCCGAAGTCCGTCGCCATCGTCGGCGCCTCCGACCGGGAAGGTTCCGTCGGCGCCCACCTCCTGAACAACGTCTGCGACGGGGGGTTCCGCGGAGAGATCTACCCGGTCAACCCGAAGCACGAGCAATTGCGGGGGCTCAGAACCTACCCGTCAGTGAGTGGCATCGATCATCCGGTCGATCTCGTCCTCATAGCCATTCCCGCCGCGTCGATCCCGGAGGTGATGCGCCAGTGCGGGGAACATAGTGTGGGTGCGGCCATCGTCCTGTCGGGGGGGTTCTCCGAGATCGGGAAACGCGGCGCGGACCTGCAGGTCGCGGTCGTGGACATTGCCCGGACCTACAATGTCAGCCTGGTCGGGCCGAACTGTCTCGGAGTGATCCGTCCGAAGGTCGGGCTGAACGCCACATTCGCCAAGTGCGGGATCAAGCCCGGTCAGGTCGCCCTGGTAGCCCAGTCCGGGGCGCTGTGTACCGCCCTGCTGGACTGGGCCCAATCGGAAGGCTTCGGGTTCTCGATCGTCGCTTCTCTTGGGGCCACGGCCGATGTCGGCTTTGGTGACGTCCTCGACTATCTCGCCCAGGACCCGGAAACGAAGAGCATCCTGCTGTATGTGGAAGGCATCTCTCATGCCCGTTCGTTCATGAGCGGACTGCGCGTGGCGGCGAGACTGAAGCCCATCGTCGTGGTGAAATCGGGCCGGAACGAGACCGGTTTCCGGGCCGCGGTCTCGCACACCGGGGCGCTGGTGGGCAGTGACAATGTATTCGACGCTGCGGTGGTCCGTTCCGGCGCGGTCCGGGTCGATACAATCAACCAGCTTTTCGCCGCGGCCCGGACCCTGGCCTCGGACACTCGGGTCGAAGGGGGGCGTCTGGCGATCGTCACCAACGGTGGCGGGCCCGACGTGATGGCCGCGGACCGCGCCGCCGACCTTGGGGTGAAACTGGCGGCACTCTCCTCGAAGACCGTCGAGAAGCTCAGCGCGGTGCTGCCTGAGCACTGGTCGCACGCCGACCCCGTCGATATCCTGGGCGATGCCGACAGCGAACGATATCGGCTGGCCTGCGAGATCGTCATCGCCGACGAAAGCGTCGACGGTCTCCTGGTGCTGCTGACGCCGCAGGCCATGACCGACCCGACCGCCTGCGCCGAAGGGGTGATTACCGCGAAGAAATCGTCGAGCAAACCCGTGCTGGCCTGCTGGATGGGTCAGCGGCTGGTCAGTGAGGGCCGCTCGCGACTCGCCGCATCCGCGATTCCGCAATTCACCAGCCCGGAAGGCGGGGTCGATGCATTCGGTTATCTGGCCAGCTATCGACGCAATCAGAAGGCCCTGCTGCAGGCGCCAGCGCCCCTGTCGACAAACAAGGAACCCGATGTCGAGGGCGCGCGGCTCATCATCGAGCATGCCCTGGGTGAACGGCGCAAGGCACTGACCATTTGCGAAGCGAAGGCCGTTCTGCGGGCATTCCACATCCCCGTCTCACCTTGCACCGCTGTCAGCTCCGCCGCCGATGCTCTGGTCGCCGCGGAGAACGCCGGGCTGCCGGTCGCGATGAAGATCAACTCGCCGGACATCGCCCACAAGTCCGACGCGGGTGGTGTCCATCTGAACATCCGTGAGCCCCGTTCCGTGCGTGTGGCATACCGCGAGATGATGGACAAAGTCGCACGAAGGCGACCGGATGCCAGGATCTCCGGCGTGACCATCGAGCCTATGGTCGACCGGCCGCACGCACGGGAGGTCATGATCGGTATCGCGCGAGATCCGGCCTTCGGACCCGCCATCAGCTTCGGGGCCGGGGGGACGGCCGTCGAGGTGTTCGCCGACACCCAGGTCGCCCTGCCTCCCCTGAACGAATACCTCAGCATGGATCTGATCCAGCGGACCCGCATCGCGCGCTTCCTGGGGGAATTCCGGAATCTGCCGGCCGTGGACCTTTCCCAGGTCATCGATGTCCTGCAACGCGTCTCGGAGATCGCCTGTGAATTGCCCGAGGTCTGCGAGCTGGACATCAACCCCCTCCTTGCGGATGAAGACGGAGTCGTTGCCGTCGACGCGCGGATCATGGTCGGACGCCCGGAGGTCGGCGTCGGGCGTTATGGACACATGGCCGTTCACCCCTATCCATCCGAACTGAAGTCCTTCTGGCAGTTGCCCGACGGTACCGAGATCTCGATCCGGCCCATCCGGCCGGAGGACGCGGAAAAAGAGCAGAGCTTCGTGACCAACCTGTCGGCGGAGAGCCGGTACTTTCGGTTCATGCAGGGGCTGGATAAGTTGACCCCGCAGATGCTGGCGCGCTTCACGCAGATTGACTATGATCAGGAGATGGCCCTGATCGCGGTCTTCAAGGAAGGGACCCCCGAGGCGCAGATCCTGGGCGTCGTGCGTTATGTCCGCAACCCGGACCGGCAATCCTGCGAATTCGCCCTGACGGTCGCGGACGAATGGCAGAACATGGGGATCGGACGCCAGTTGATGCACCGGTTGATGACCGTCGCACGCGATCGCGGCATAGAGATCATGGAGGGTGAGGTGCTGGCCAACAACAGCAAGATGCTGAAACTCTGCGGCAGGTTGGATTTCCGTATCACGCATGACCCGCAGGATCCGGGTGTGGTGCAGGTCCGCCGTCACCTCTAGTTTGACCGGCCGGCTGGAATTGAAAATGTGGGACGAGAGATACCGTACCGAGGGATACGTCTACGGCGTTACAATCGGTCATCATGACCAGAATACTTGCGATCAATGGATCCTACCGCGACGACGGCATCACCGACCAGGCGGTTGACGCAGTGGTGGACGCCGCGCGGGCGGCCGGCGCCGAGGTCGAGGTGGTCCTGCTGCGGGATTACCCGATCGAATTCTGTCTCAATTGCCGGGAGTGCACCCAGCATCCCGGTGAGGCCCCAGGCGAGTGTGTACAGCACGACGGCATGCGGGACCTGGTGGACAAGATCGAAGGGGCCGATGCCTATGTCCTCGCCTCGCCCACCAACTTCAGCTCGGTGACCGCCATCTTCAAGCGCTTCATGGAGCGCCTGGTCGTCTACGCCTACTGGCCCTGGGACATGAACGCCCCGAAGTTCCGCAAGGCAGATACGCCCAAGAAACCCGCGTTGCTCGTTTCCTCCTGCGCCGCGCCGGGTGCGATGGGCCACTGGTTGTACGGTACCCGCAAACAGCTCGAGATGACGGCGAAGACCATCGGCGCCCGGCCAGTCGGTACGCTGTTCACCGGGTTGGTCTCCAAAGCCCCCCATCCGGAGCTTTCCGAAAGGGTTCGGTCCCGGGCCGCGTCACTGGCGATGAAACTGGTCCGGTCACCCTGAGGATTCCCGGGTTACTCGGCCAGTCCGGCCTTTTTCAGCCCGTCCAGAAAATGTTCGCGATCTTCCTGTGACTTGAACGGAAACGTCTCCTGCATGCGTTCCCATGAGAACCCCGGGTTCAGTGCCAGGACCTGATCGGCCTCCCACGCGGCATCGTCGAGTGCGCCGGTCTGGGCCAGTGCGGCGGCCTGCCAGACATGCAGTCGTTCCGAGGCGGGGTTGCTGGCGATTCCTTGTTCAAATGCGTCTACCGCCTCCGGGTAGCGGCGCAGGATGTAAAAGGCCTGCCCCAGGTGAAAGCTATAGTTGTAGGGGTGGTGCGGGTTGATCTGCATCGCCTCCTGGATACGCTTCAGACCTTCCTCCGGTCTCCCCGCGTAATAGAGCAGCGTGGCGAGCAGCACGTGGGCGTTGGCGTAGTTGGGGTCGTATTCGATCGCCTTCTCAGCCTCGACCAGGGCCTTGACGTAATCGCCGAGTTCGCGGTGCGCGAGTCCCTTGACGAAATAGGCCACCGGCAACGCCTTGCGTAGAGACGTCGCCTCATCCGCCAGTTCGTGCGCCTTTCGCAGCGAGGTCTCCCGGTCCTCGCTCCAGCCGTTCATGACGTCGAACGCATGGGTCCAGGCCTCCATCGCATAGGCCATGGCGAAATCCGGATCGTATTCTCTCGCTTTGCGAAAGTAGTCTCGCGCCTTGCGGTTCTCGTCCCGGTTGAGATACTGATAAAAGAGATGCCGCCCCAGCAGGAAGCTTTCATAGGCCGGCAGGCTGTTGGTCTGCGGGGGCTCGAGTTCCGGGGCGGAGCCTGGGCTCGTGTGCGCAGGCAGGGCGGCGACGATCTGCCCGGTGATTTCCTTCTGCAGGTCGAAGACCTCTCGGGTATCGCGGTCGAAAGTCTCGGCCCACACGTGTCGCCCGGTCTTCGCGTCGACGAGCTGGGTGTTGATCCGCACCCGGTCGCCCTCGCGGCGCACGCTGCCGTTCAAGATGTAGCGAACCCCGAGCCGCTCGGCGACGTCGCGGACATCGACCGGCTGATCCTTGTAGAGAAAGGTCGAGTCCCGGGCGATGACGAGCAGATCCGGGCGTTTGGCGAGGCCCGTGATCAGGTCGTCCGTGATACCGTCGGCGAAATAGTCCTGACTCGAATCGCCGCTAAGGCTGTCGAAGGGCAGCACGGCGATCGAGCGTTTCGCCCCGTCATCGGCAACGAGGTGCGCGTCTTCTTCCTTGGGCACAGACCACAGGAAGAAGGCGACGACTGCCAGTGCCGCCAGCGCCGCGATCGCAGCCACCTGGCCCCAGCGAACCTCCTTCGCGGGCACGGTGTCACCAACGGTGGATCGAACATGCCCCTCTGGCGCAACCAGCGGGTATACGGGCGCGACCAGTCGGTAGCCACGCTTGGAGAGCGTCTCGATGACGCGCGGTGCCTTCCGGTCGTCTTTGAAGGCCCGCCGCAGTTTCTGGATGGCGCCGGTGAGCGCCTCGTAGCTGACGACGGTGCCGGCCCAGAGGGTTTCCTCGAGCTCCTGTCGGCTGACCACCTCGCCCTGGTGCGACGCCAGGTAGACCAGCACCTCCATCACCCGCGGTTCCAGCTTGACCGACTCGCCATCCCGTGTGATCCGTCCGGATGCGCTGTCCACCGACCAGTCGCCGACGTGAAAAGCATCTCCCATCCGGGGAGACCCTAGACGTCCCGGATCGTCAGGCGCGTGGACGTCGGTCGACCGTCCTGATGTCACACCGTGGCCCAATCCAGTATCCGGTTGATTTTATTGCCAAATATAAACGACGCGAAATCGTCGTATTTCCTCCACAAGTTTAGCCCAACGCCCTGCTACGTATCGTCGTGAATTCGGAAGATGCGGCGCGACGGACAGGAAGGGTCGGTCTCGATCGGCCGAAAATGACGCGTTTCGCAACGGGACAGGAAGCCCGACCTTTCTCGTGGACATCGGGTGCGAGTTGAATCGCGATCAATGCTGGAGAAGTCGAGGTGGGGACGATGAACATGCGGAGTTGGCTGCTTGCTTTAGGCGATTGCCGGAAAATGACATACCAGATCGCGCCGGATTTTCTTTCGTCATCAAGACGCGACAACAGGCGCATCGTCGAACTATGGAACGGTTGTCGCAACACAGAGGACGGACGACAAAGACAAGCAGGATGGTATGTCATTTGACAGAAATCGCCTTAGGAGGCACCGGGTTTTCGGCACTGGTGCTGGCGACCTTCCTGAACACCGGGATCCGTGCGGAACATTCTGGTGAGATCATCCGATTCGGCGTTCTGCCCATCGATCGGCCCGAGGCCATGGCGGAGCGGTTCGGTCCGCTGATCGCTTATCTCGAGCGGGAGACGGGAAAGGATTTCGAGCTGGTCACCTGGCCGACCGGTTCGAAGTCGGGCGGCTACACCGCACCTCGACGCCGGGATGATGCAGCGGATCGAGGCCGCGCTGTTGGTCATGCACGAGAAGGATCCGCAGGCATTGAAGGCGATCGACCCCAAATACGATCGCTGGGTCTCGGTCGAGTGGGCCGCCTACGAGCCGGTGAAGCGGACCATCGATAAGGTTTATGGCAAGGGCTTCTACGCCCTGACGGACTGAGACGAGGCTGCCCGGAAGCGAGCCGAGACGAATCCGCGAATCGGCTGGGGTGTTCCGCACGTTTGCTGGCGGATGATCGGGTTCGGATTCCGATGGTGTCCGCTCGGTACGGCCCGAACTGGTCGTACTTCGGCCGGGAGTCCAGGCGGACATGCACCCATAGATTGCCGTTCTCTGTGTATTGCGGTCGTCGAGCCGTTCGACGCGTGCCTGCCACGTGCCCGATTTCGATTGCCGGTGCCTCCGGGATCCCGTGACGGGTATCTATGTTGCCGGACACCCCTTGGTGCGACTGTGCTGTCACCGAGCCGAAAGGGATGCGTCTATCCGGCCGCTGCCACCTGGTATGTGGTGTCGATCTCGAAGGGCCAGTCGCGAATACCCCCTTCGAGGGCGAAAACCTCGAAATGATTCTGGCAGAGTATCAGTGCAGCCACCGCGCTGCGGCTTCCACCATGACAACAGACGATGTACTTGCCGTCCTTGTGAAGTTCGTTCAATCGACTGCGCAGCTCGTACAGGGGAATCAGGGCCGCATTTGGGATGTGGCGTTCATCGTATTCCTCGGGATAGCGGACGTCCAGCAACCCGTAACCGCTCTTGAGCATGACGCGGGCGATTGGCGCAGAGACGGTCTTGATCAATGACTTGCCGATCAGTTCCTGAAAATCCGCTTTCTCCAGGACCAGCAGGTCGGTGTCTTCCGTGGCCTGCACGGTTTCACTGCGGGTGCCCCCCGAGATCAGGGCCTCGCAGCCAAAGGCGTCCCCTTCACCCAGTTTGGCGACCTCGTGGAGTCCATTGTCGTACAGGCCGACCTGGTACACGACAGCGGCACCCTTGCTGATCACATAGTAGGAATGCCCTTCCTCGCCCATTCTGACGATCTCTTCGCCGGCCTTCACCTGCAGGGTGCGCATCTTCCTGAACGCGATCTCGAGCACCTCGAGCGGGAGTCGGCGGAACACCAAAGCGTTACGTACCCTTTCGAGCCTGCGAAAGAGTTCGAGGTCGCTTTCTCCGAGCAGGTGCACGTAACCATCCCAGGATACCAGGTCATCGACCATCTCCCGGTCAGCGTGGCAGATAACCGCGTTTTCCCGTGCGACAAGGGTCGTGGTATCAGGTGCCGGAGGTAGCACGATCGGTCGATTCTGCGTTTGCTCGGGACCTTTGACGGTCCTGATGGATCCGACTTCGATGATCTCCACATGACCTTCGAGCAGGAACAGGTAGTCCCGGTCGGGACCGCCGCGGACCTGAAAGATCTCGCCCTCCCGCATCTCGATCAGACGCACGTTGTTCAGTACTTCGTGCAGTCGCTGCCGTGACAAGAGGGTGAACGGTTTATAAATTTTCGTGAGCTTATTCAGCACACGGTCCATCTTCACGCTGATCATGACGCTCCGTTTCCTGGCAAAAACGACAGTGAAATTAATCGACAGTAAGTGGGATAGGAGATTTGACTACGTGCGACCGGGCCTGGTCGCGAAGGCAGGCGAACTCTATTCGCAGTTTCGTCATCCGCCAGAACGGAAAGGATCGCGGATGACCCGGCAGATTGGAGCGGTTCCCAAGAGTATCCATATCCCAGCAAATCTATATGCTGCGGATATATAGCGCAATGAACTTTCGCAATTCCAGCGGTTTCCTGAACCACAATCGACCTTTGATCGGGAATTCTTTGCGCTCGGTCGCGCCCAAGGTCTAACAGGATATACAAAAACACTAATATATCAGATGTCAGAAATCGCCTTAGACTGAATCAAAGTAATGGAGTTGACATGGATAAGCTGTTCTGGACCGTAGCGATTGGTCTCTTCGGGTCTGCCTTGATCATGCTCTCAATCAAGGGTCACGATACAACGATTCTCGATGTCCGTTTCTGGTCGCTTTTCGTGATCGGGACCTTGAGCGCAATCCTTGGCAATTTCAGCATGGAATTGGCGCAACATCAGGCCTCCCGTTCCGACTGACCCGCTCGGCGGATCCGCATTCTTCAGCGCGAGTGGGCATGCGGATCCCGCAGAGGGAGTGTCTCCCCGGAATCGTTCTTGACCGGGTTCGTCGCCAGGAAATGCCCGGCTCGACCGAGAGTCCCCTTTCCATCCGGTGTACCGCAGCCAACGACTTCGGCCTGAGGTCACCGTTCTCTCCCCCCGTTCCCCACCCCGTCTCTTCGCTCCCATCACGGCCATACCGGCTGGCGCCCAGAATCTCGTTGCACCGCGGGAAGCCCCGAGCGCTAAGGCGATTTCTGTCAAATGACATACCATCCTGCTTGTCTTTTCGTCCGTCCTCTGTGTTGCGACAACAGTGACATAGTTAGACTATGCGCCTGATGTCGCGCCTTGATGACGAACGATCCCGGCGCGGCGCTGTCCCTGCTTTGCTTGGGCACCGGTCTTGGGCTTCCTGCCCAAGCCGTTCACTGCTTCGCAGCTCACCCGGCGCAATCTGGTA